>JBLNGL010000061.1:0-3884 GCA_050264735.1 Ignavibacteria bacterium
AATGGAAAGCTTGGCAATTACTTCCCCGAGATTTTCAGACTCAAAAAAATTAATTAAGGCAGTTGTATAACCTGAAAATTTTCCAATATCTCCCTCTGCTTCTACACTCAAATTAAAATTCGGCGGCAATTCCGCTTCTTCTTTGGAAAACGATTTAAAATCAGTGCCGATCAATAAACCGTGTTTAGATAAAATTGCCTGCCAATTTATTCCTCTTTCCTGCATTTCGAAAACATTTGCTTCAAAGAATACTACAGAAATATTTATGTGCCGGAGATTTTCTATATCAAATTCTTCAAGCGCTTCAGCCAGGGTATCCGAAAAAACATTTACAGGCTTTGCCTGAAATTCTTCTTTCAGAAAAGAAGGAAGTTCCTTTTCTGTTTGTGCGGATATATTCAAAAAAAATATTCCGCTTAAAAGAATAATTAAATTTTTTTTCATGGCGATTGAATTTATTATTGTTGGGAATAATCTTATTCAATCATAGTAATTATTATCTATTTTATAAAGATTTTTTGAAAAAATATTTTAATCTTTTTTAATCAATAACGTATTTATCTACAGAACTTTTAAGGCAGGGGCTATTTTGATACTTTTACTTTAACATTTATAAAAATTCCGTGCACTTTTTATGGAACACCAAATTGTCAAAATCCCTTTAACAGCTCTCCTGCCGTTTGTTTTAATGCTTGGTTCAATAGCAGTATTTCCTTTGTTCTGGAATTACTTCTGGGAAAAGAATAAAAATAAATTAATCATTGCGTTAATATTAAGCCTTCCGATTATAATTTATCTGCTTAGCAGCGGATTGCATGAGAGGCTTTACGATACTTTGGTTTTCGATTACATACCTTTTATAATTTTACTTGGATCACTTTTCACCATAACGGGGGGAATATTTCTAACCGGCGATATAGAAGCAAAACCTTCTATAAATACTCTCTTCCTGGCAATCGGCGCTGTGCTTGCATCATTTATCGGTACAACCGGAGCTGCAATGCTCCTGATAAGACCTGTAATCCAGACGAACAAGGAAAGAGAATTTAAAGTTCATACGATTTTATTTTTTATAGGAATTGTAGCAAACTGCGGGGGACTTTTGACGCCGCTCGGCGATCCGCCTTTGTTTATGATGTACCTCCGCGGGGCTCCGTTTGCCTGGTTCTTCAGCTTATTCCTGGAATGGCTGATAACAAACGGATTATTATTAATAATTTACTTTTTTGTTGATTCATATTTTCACCGCAAAGAACCTGAGACAGCAATTATAAGGGATATTACTCAAATAAAACCTATTAAAATTGAAGGTAAACTTAATTTTTATTGGCTCGGGGGAGTGGTTATTGCTGTTGCTTTTTTAAATGAGCAGTATCTAGAATTTATAAAAATAGATCATTTTTTCGGATTTATCAGAGAAGCTGCAATTCTTTTGATGGCTTATCTCTCAATTATTCTTACTCCACGACTTACAAGGGTTTCAAATAGTTTTACATGGGAACCGATAAAAGAAGTAGCTTACTTATTTCTCGGGATATTCATTACGATGGTTCCTTGTCTTATTTACTTGGAACAAAATGCAAAAACTTTGGGAGTCACTCTACCTCACCAATTTTATTACTTTTCCGGAATACTCAGCAGCTTTTTAGATAATACCCCTACTGCAGTAACTTTTCATTCACTTGCCCTAGGTTTGGGTGAACAGACCGGAAACATTATTGCCGGCATTCCGGAGGAAATCTTAAAAGCAATTTGCGTCGGTGCGGTTTTCTTCGGAAGCATGACTTATATTGGAAACGGCCCAAACTTTATGGTGAAAGCGGTGGCGGAAGAGAATAATATTCCGATGCCCCATTTCTTCAGCTATATGTATAAATTCTCGCTCATTGCTCTGCTGCCGATTTTTATAATTGTGCAGCTTTTAATGTTGTGAGTGAACGAAGGTTCAGTTAAAGTTCAAGGTCAAGAGCAAGGTCAAGAGCAAGTTCAAGTTCAAGAAGAGAATATTTGAACTTGAACCCTTCTAAGTCGGGGGCAGGCCTGAACTTGAACTTGTAATTATTCCATGCTCAAACTTATTTTCAGATAAACTGCATCGTGCGGCCTGACTAACTCTTCGCATTGGAATGTTATTTTATCCCCTTTAACTGCTTCATCGATATTTAAATCCTCTTTCATTATTTCTTTAATTTTTAAATTGATAACTCCGGTTGTCTTACCGATAATATAAACCTCGTCATCAACCGAAAGTTTTCCTGATTCCAGCAGCATGTAAGCCGCTTTTGGAACTTTGTAATAGTTCAGGATTTTACCGATATATTCTTTCCTTGTTTTTGCAATGCTTCCCTCGTCAGCTGCATAGTCTTCACCGCCGGGTTTGCCGAAATAAAAACCGGAAGAAAATCCCCTATTGTAAACTTCCTTTAACTCTTCCAATAAATTTTTCTTTAATTCATCCGTAAGTTTTTTTTCGAAATAAGAATCGATCCCGCGCCTGTAAACGGAAACAACTTTGGCGGCATACTCCGGGCTTCTTTTCCTTCCTTCAATTTTAAATGAATTTATACCGGCCTCAATCAGTTTGTCTAGAAAATCAATTGTACAGAGATCTTTAGGAGATAAAATATAATCTTCACCAATCAGCATTGACTTATCGGTTATTTCGTCATATACTTCATACTCTCTCCTGCATGGCTGAACACATTCTCCCCGGTTTGCGCTTTTATCAAAGAGGTAATGACTCATATAGCATCTTCCGCTTATGGCAATGCACATAGCACCATGAATAAAAGTTTCTATTTCAATATCGGTATTTGCTTTTATTTTTTTTATCTCTTCAAGCGAGCACTCGCGTGCTAAAACTGTCCGGATGGCCCCAATACTTTTATAAAAGTTTGCCGATAAAGAATTTGAAACTGATCCTTGTGTTGAAATACAGAAAGGGATTTGATATTCCCGGCATATCTGCGCAGCAGCCAAATCCCAGCAGATGATTCTGTCAATACCCGAATCCTTTGCCTGTTTAATTATTCCTTCGGCTTCTTTAATTTCTTCTTCAAAAATTATTGAATTGAGCGTAAGGTAAGATTTTATATTATTGGCTTTGCAGTGATCTGAAATTTTTCCAAGTTCATTTAAACTGAAATTGGCTGCTTTCATCCGCATATTAAGCTTATCCACTCCGAAGTATACAGCATCCGCACCTGATTTAATGACTGCATTAAGCATTGTCCAATCCCCGGCGGGAGCCATCAGCTCAGGGCGGTTGGAGGTTGGTTGTTGGAGGTTGGAGGTTGGCTGTTGGGATTTCATTTTTTCACTAATTCTTATCGAGATATTTTATATATGCACTTAGTTTTGGCAGCAGCTCATCAAGGATTTTCTTAATCTTTTTAATTTCTTCTTCTTTTAACAATCTTCTTCGATAGGCTCGTCTTAAAAAATGTTTAGTTTCAAATAAAGATCCCCGGGCAATTTTACAATATCTTTTAAAATCCAAAATACTCCCTTTACCGGAACCCTCGGCAATGTTTGCACCAATACTATCAGATGAATCTACAATTTGTTTACCCACTGTATCTTTTGCGAAATAATCCCAGGTTAAAACTATATCCCAAATAAAATCAGCTAAATCCTCAGATAACTGATAGATTTTAAGATTTTCAAATCTGGTTTTTGACATTTTTCCTCCCCTTAATTTTATTAATTTAAATGCAGTTATTATTCCAACCACCAACTACCCACAACCTACCACCAACAACCTAAGACTTCTCCTCCCAAACTTTACAGATTTCCACAATAACCCTAACCGCCGTTTCCATATCCTGGATAGCAATCCATTCCAGCTTTGAATGGAAGCTGTGCTCGCCTGCAAAAATATTGGG
>JBLNGL010000062.1:0-6616 GCA_050264735.1 Ignavibacteria bacterium
AGATCTTTCATTTGAACCATCAATCAATTATTATACTTATCCCGGACAGGAAGAAGCTCCCCCGACTGCCGAAGGAAATTTAAAAGCTGCTTATATAATTTTTGAATCAGAACTATATTTAAATTTCACTTTAGATTTTCTGGAGTACCCAGGCAGCTTAACAACCGATTTCGGGATAGCTCATCAATTTGATGTTTCGGATAAATTGAATTTTTCAATTGATTTAAACACCGGATGGGGGAACCGGAAATTCAATCAAACTTATATAAATCCGGAATCTGCAGAAGGCGACCTTAATTATATCTCAATTTCATTTTCTTCGAATTATTATTTAAATGAAATGATATATATAAAACCTCATTTTGAAAACTTCAGCATTATATCAGAAATTTTAAAGGAAGTCTCGGGAAATAGTCTTTGGAATTTCGGAATAGCAATAGGAGCTGAGATTTAGGAATCAATATGAAAATTACAACGAAAATTTTCATTTTAATTTCTTCAATATCCGTCATTTTTATGATGGGTGTAATTTTATTTAAAATTTCTGAAGATGCAAAAGTAGAATCCCTCTTCAAGGCCGAGGAAAAAGAAAAAATTATTTCCTTCAGCAAGACAATTGAGTCAATCGGAAAAAGCCTGGAAGTTTTCGCTTATGACTACACATATTGGGATGAGCTGGTTGAATTCATGAACACGAAAGACCCTCAATGGGCTAAAGAAAATATCCAGCAGTCATTGGCGACATATAATGCGCAGTATGTATGGATTTACAAACCTGATTTTACAATTTTTTTTCAGACCGATACAACAGGATTGAAAGGGCTGCCTTTAAGCACAGATAATCTTAAAGAAATGTTTAAAGATACATTATTCTCTCATTTCTATATTCTGGTTAATGATGAATTGCTTGAGATCCGCAGCTCCCCTATTCAGCCTACTTCGGATGCCGAAAGAATTACAAAACCCGCGGGGTATTTTTTTACAGGACGCCTCTGGGGAAAAGAATTTTTAAGCGATCTTGCGGTTCAGACTTCTTCGATGATCAATCTTGAACCTGCTGATGATCAAAATTTCCTCGGTGGTACCCAGACGGTGAAAACCTCCGATAAAGATTTAACAGCCACGGCATCAATGGATCTATACGGATGGAATGGTAAACCGGTTGGAAGAATAATTTCATCCAATGAACTGCCTATGCTGAAAAATCTGAATCAATTTATAAACAGTCAGATCTTGTATTTCCTGATCATCGCCTTTTCTATTTTAGTTATTTTATCGGTTTTTTTATTTTTTAATGTAGGCAAACCGCTTAAAATTATTTCCAATAGCCTTCAGAATGAAGATCCTGCCCAATTAAATTATTTAAAGAATGATAAAGCGGAATTCGGAAGATTAAGCTCCCTGATCAATCAATTTTTTATACAAAAAAATAAATTGGTGGATGAGATTAAGCAGAGGGAATTGATTGAATCATCTCTTCAGAAGAGTGAAAACAAATACCGTAAAATTTTTGAAAATGTTCAGGATGTTGTTTTTCAGGCTGACAAAAACAGGATTTTAACTTCTGTAAGTCCTTCCGTTGAACGATATTCCGAATACAAGCCTGATGAGCTGATTGGAAAATCTTTAACTGCTTTCTATAATAACGCTGAAGATGCAGAAAGGCTGGCAAGAGAAATCTATGCTAATGGGGAAGTGGTAAATTTCGAGACAGTATTAACATCGAAAACCGGAAAACATATTAATGTTTTAATAAACTCTCATCTTATTTATGATGAAAACGGGGACATAAGCGGATCTGAAGGAACAGTAAGAGATATTTCGCAGCTCAAGCTGAGCGAAGAAAAAATTAAAAAACTTTCAAGAGCAGTTGAGCAGAGCCCCGTTTCCATAGTTATTACAGATACTTCGGGGAAAATTGAATATGTAAATCCTAAGTTTGCTGAGGTCAGCGGATATTCTTTTGAAGAGCTGATTGGTCAAAATTCCAGAATTCTTAAATCCGGTGCAGATGCTGAAGAAAAATATAAAGATCTCTGGACTACAATTTTATCCGGGAAAGAATGGAATGGTGAACTGCTTAACAAGAAAAAGAACGGCGAACTTTACTGGGAATCGGAAGTTATTTGCCCGATAAAAAACTCCAGCAATATTGTCACCAATTTCCTAGCAATAAAGGAAGATATTACGGAGAGGAAGAAAATAGAAATTGAGCTGAAAGCTGCAAAAGAAAAAGCGGAAGAAATGAATAAACTTAAATCATCTTTCCTTGCTAATATGAGTCATGAATTAAGAACACCTCTCATCGGAATTCTAGGATTTTCAGAAATATTAAGCTCGGAGGTTAAGAATGAAAATTGGAAGCAGATGCTGGAAACAATCAGCAGCGGCGGGGAAAGGCTGCTGGATACGTTAAACCAGATCCTGGATTTGAGCAAATTTGAAACCGATAAAGTCGTGGTAAATTACGAGACCATTACAGTTAATGAATTAATTCTCGAATCGGTAAAGCTTTTTACACCGGCAGCTGCAAAGAAAAATTTATTTTTAAAGACAGATCTCTCCGAACCTGAAATTTCGGCTGTTGTAGACCGCCAATTGTTAAGGAGTGTCTTAAACAATCTGATCGGAAATGCAATCAAATTCACCGATTCAGGCGGTGTTTCAGTTTCCCTAATAAAAGAAAATTCAAATCCCAAAAAATATATAAAGATAAAAGTAACTGATACGGGGATAGGAATTCCTAAACATTACCATAAAGTAATTTTTGATGAATTCCGTCAGGTCAGCGAAGGATTTAACAGATTATTCGAAGGAACGGGGCTCGGTTTATCGATCACCAAAAGAATTGTAGAAATATTTAACGGTGAGATTTTTGTAGAGAGCGAAGTAGGTAAAGGTTCCGAGTTTACGATAAAACTGCCGGCTAATCCTTTCCGGATCATTCCTCAAAAAGAAAGCCCTCATGGGAATCATGACCTGCCGGAGAACGGCAACGGATCAAATAATCATAAAAAACAGATTCTTTTTGTAGATGATGATGATACTTCAAAAAGAATTGTAAAAGTCTTCCTCCGGAATTTATTCACGGTAGAAACTGCATCGGACAGAATATCAGGACTTAAAAAGATCCGGAGCGGTGAATACTCTTTAATCCTATTAGATATAAATTTGGGCTCAGGCGGAACCGGTTATGAAATATTAAAAGAAATCAGGAACCTGAATAACTACGATAATGTCCCGGTTATTGCAGTGACTGCTTATGCAATGGCTGCGGAAAAGGCAGCCATATTGGCAGAAGGATTTGATGATTATATTTCAAAACCGTTTTCTAAGAAAGAGCTGAATGATTTGGTAAAGAAGTATCTTGCTTAATTCAATTGTTTTTAAATATTCTTCGCATCTTTTAAATATTTATCGAGAAAGGAGAGAGCAGCTCCATATCCTTTAATTTCATTTTCTTTCTTAACAAAACCATGTCCTTCATCAGGGAAAATAATATATTCTACCGGCACCTTATTTTTCTTCATAGCTTCAACTATTTCATCGGACTCAACTTTCAGGACGCGCACATCATTAGCTCCCTGCAGCACTAAAACAGGGTTTTTTATTTGGTCGGCATGGAACAAAGGAGAAATTTTGGCAAGACGAACAGAATCTGAAGAAAAGGGATCACCCAATTCTTCATATAATGCTTTTCTATAGGATTCCCAGTATGGGGGAACTGACTTGAGTGTTCTCAGCCAATTAGTCACTCCGAAGATATCGACACCTACTTTAAATTCGTCAGGTTTGAAAGTCATTGCTGCCATTGTTAAATAACCTCCGTAAGAACCGCCGATTATACCAATCTTATCTTTATCAATATAATCTAAGGATTGGAGATATTTTTTCCCGTAAATGCAGTCCATCAGATCTTTCTCACCATGGTTTCGGTCGTCCATTTTGTAAAAAGTTTTTCCGTAACCGCTGCTGCCGCGATTATTTACTGCTAATACGGCGTAGCCATGATTAACAAGACACTGGATCAGTGCGAAATACCCCACTCTGGATTGTCCGCCCGGACCTCCGTGGACCCAGATAAGAGCAGGTACTTTGTTTCCGGGAGATGCATTTAAAGGTTTATAATAGATTGCAGGAATTTCAAGTTCGTCAAAAGATTTAAACCGTATAACCTCTGCGGAAACGAGGTCTTCCGGGTTAATTTCAGGATTCAGGGTATTTGTCAGTCTTTTTAATTTTTTCGAATCAAAATCATAAAAATATAAGTTGCTTGTCGCCTTTGATGATCCTACTGTCAAGCGCATGTATTTCTCACTAGGTGAAATTGAAACGGCCGTTATATTGCCGTCGGGGATTTTAGGAATCTGAACATCCTTCCCGGTGCGGTTTTCAATAATCCTCAGCTCATTTTTCCCGTCAACATTAACCGCAATTACTTTATACTTTTCATGCTCTGAATCGTAGCTGTACATTACATCCCAGTTAGTTTCGAATATTGTTTTCTTTTCACCTGTTGAGAGATTATACTGAACAAGATACTGGAATTCTTTGTCTGCATCCGTTATGTAGTAGAGATATTTATTATCCTTGCTGAAACCGGATGCATTATAAGCTGCCTTTATTCCCGGATCAGAAATTTCTTTCATCTCTTTGGCAGCCAAATTATACAGGAACAGCTTATTTTCACTAGTGGTAATATTCTGATTTAAGGCTAATAGATTTTCGTCCCACGAAATGCCGCTGAAGTCAAGTCCCTTATCATTTCTATAAAGCATTTTCGGCTTCCATGAAACGGTTTCCATTTTATAAAGATCGAAAAATTTCGGATCACGTTTGTTCGATAAGTAGAAAAAATTTTTTTTATCCAGGGACCAGCCGGCAAAGGAGGCTTTCTCTTTAGAATCAGACGTAAGATCTTTGGAAACGCCGTCTTTGGTGAGAAGATAAATATGATCAACCTCATTACCTCCCTTATCTGCAGAGTATAGGATTTCACCGGAAGATGGGACATAATCAACGGCAAAAAAAGATTCTTTGCCGGAATTTGTTAATTGCTTCTGATTACCCTCTTCAACCGAGATTTCGAAAAGATTATATATGCCCGATTCATTGCTTGTGACCAGAAGGTGTTTTTCATCGGGTGAAAAATTGCCGCCGTAAATTTGCTTATTCTTATAAAATTGTTCAATGCCGTATTGCTTTATAATTCTTTGATGTTCATTATTGCATGAAACATGCAAAAGGAAAGAACCCAGCACTAAAAAAATAAAAGCGGATTTCATTATACACCCTTTCTTAAGATTATGAATTTTATTCTTGGAGTAGAAAAAGCTTATGTCTTTTCTTCTTCAATTCTATTTTTAATATACTTCGAATAATACCATCTAGCCTTTTGAAGATCTTCAGGGGTATCGACGGCAAGATTTTCGTATTCAGATTCGACAATTTTTATTTTCATCCCGTTCTCAAGCATCCTCAGCTGTTCAAGCTTTTCTGTTTTCTCCAGATCTGTCGGCTCTAACTGGGTAAATTTTAGAAGCGCCTCTCTCCTATAAACATATAACCCTATGTGCTTATAGATGTCGGCCTGCTGCAGCCTGTCAATATATGTCCGTGCATCTCTTACATAAGGAATAATTGAACGGGAGAAATACATAGCGTAATTATTATAATCAAAAACCACTTTAACTACAGACGGTGATTTTAATTCATCAATAGACTCGATTTTTTTTGCAAGCGTACTCACTTTGACGGAACTATCAAAAAGCAGCGGCTCTATCGCCTGATCGATCATTGCTCCTTTTATAAAAGGTTCATCACCCTGGATATTTACAATTATCTTAGCTTCAGGAATATTTCTGGCAGCGTATGCAATCCGGTCGGATCCTGTAGAAATATTTTTGGGAGTCAGAATAGCTTTTCCTCCGAATCCCTTGACAACCTGTGCAACTTTATCGTCATCGACAGCAACTGCTATTTCATTTATCAGCTTTGACTTCAAAGCATTTTCATAGGTATGCTGAATCATCGGCTTTCCGCCGATTTCCGCTAGTGGTTTTCCAAGCAGCCTGGTTGAAGCAAACCTAGCCGGGATGATTCCGAGGATCACGAATTCTCCAGGGTATAAGGGTATAAGGTATAAAGGTATATGGGATAATTAGGTAAAGTATGAATTCCAGATTTCATGGGATCTATTTTTAGTACATTCGCAGTCATTTCTCCCATTCTATCTTCTGTCTCCAGTCTTCATTCTTCCCATTTTCCATTTCCCACCTTCCGGATGGGAGATTAACCAATAACTTTGGGCACTTTAAAAAATACTTCATCTTTACCCGGGGAATTCTTCAAAGCTTCTCCCCTTTCAACACCCGGCTTTACCTCATCTTCTCTAAAAACATTGGCACCCTCAACCGGGTGAGACAGCGGCTCTACATTTTCCGTATCAAGCTGGTTGAGCTTTTCCATGTAGGCTAAAATTTCATTCAGCTGGGACGTAAAGCTTTCAAGTTCCTTCTCCGTAAATTTAAGTCTTGCTAGTTCAGCAATATGTTCAACATCTTTTTTAGTAACAGCCATTGTAATAAGCCTCTACCCGTCCCTCTCCAATCCTGTC
>JBLNGL010000063.1:0-6188 GCA_050264735.1 Ignavibacteria bacterium
CTACCTGATAAGCGCGTCCAACCCAATTTTCATGAACTTCCTGATTATTTACCCAGACTTTAATGCCGTCATCACTGCCTGCAGCCATTAAGACTTCTTTTTCTTCCGGCATATCTATTTCGGCATAAGCATATGCAAAAACGAAAGATGTATCTCCGAATATTTTAATGAAGTCAAGAATGCCGTTCTGAGTTTCGGATAGACGCCATTTAAATTCGCTGTTTTTATATTTTAATATTCCTTGCTTAAAACTCTTCGCAACATCGGCAGGCGAAGGATCGTCCGTTTCGAAAACCTTCTTTTGAGTATCTTGATCATTCTGATCAGGTTTTCCTTCGAATACCGGAAAAGCTCCAAGAATCATCCACCTGTTCATAAATTCATCAGGAACCAATTCCTTGTAAATTATCTTACTATTGTCCTGATCGGAAATATTTTTTACTTCGCCGAGGATTAAATCGGACGGATTAAGAATTAAGCTAATAAATAGATAAGAAAAGTATAAGATGAATTTTTTCATTTTTGTATCCCTTAAATAAAAAGTGAAATGGAGTTAATTAATATGATTTGAGTTACCGGCATAAGCGGAATGGAGAGCATTGAGCCAGAATATTTTTTATCAGAAAGGGAATAGTCTATTCCCATTCAAAGCCGCCTTCGGATATTAAGTACCTGTGAATTTTTATGGATGAAATTCCGGTATCTAATTTCAGATAAATTTTATTTTTGCTGTTTCCAAAATTTTTAGTGCGGTACAAGCCCGATTGAATTTTGTCAAACTCATCAAAATTCTTAGAAGACAAAAATGAATGAGTCCGTACTTCACAGCCGGAAGATTCCGGAACGGATATCTCAATATATGAAGCTCCTCCGTTCACGTCAACATTAATATTTTCTATTTTATCTCCCAATCTCATCTTGATCGATGCTGCTCCCATATCGATTTTAACGTTTTCCGTTTTATAACCGGATAAATCAAAATTTACCGACGCGGCACCGAAATTGAAATCCAGATCCCAAACAGGCATGCTGTTGAGCTTTATTTCAACTTTATTTTTTACTTTCCCGTCGACTAATCTAAAATGATTTTTTTTCATTTTAAAATTGATCTCGGCTTTATCATCCATATCATTTCTTGCCAGAGAATAATTTCCTCCGGAACTTCGTGCAACGGCAGAAATTAAACCGCTGGTTGTATCTTCAATATAGAATGCACCGGCGCCGGCATTAAAATTTAATGCAGCATGTTTTATATTTTCACCAAAAGGTTCAAAAAAATCTTTATAATTGATATCATCATCGTCATCCAGTTCAATAAATGTTTCATGGTTCCAGACATGGCTGCCGAAAAAGCTGAAGCATGAATCGATGCATGCAAATAGAGCTAAGGCAAGTACAAGTGCTGTCAATCCTGTCAGGATATTCTTCGGCAAATTATCTTTAACGATTAGAGATATTCCCCATAAAATTAAAACAGCCGGCCAGAGCTTCCAAATAGCCGACCACTCCAGATCAATACTTGTGAAGTTATTAATTAGAATTAATAATCCGAAAGAGATGAACAGTATACCCCAGAAAATATAGCGTGGCTTCATTGCACCCTCCCCTTAGTTAATATTTAATTTTTTTGAATTAAGCAAAAGACCAATACCGATTGCAATTAATACCAAAGAGAAGAAATCGGTGAAATGAATATGAGGGATAAAATTATCCGCCAGGAAAAATAATCCTGCCATGATTAATCCGATTCCGAGAAAGACAAGTCTTTTATGTTTTCTCTCCTCGGCTTTTTTTAAATAGTTTTCATATGGTGCCGCATCGGGAGGCGTATCCTGAGCTGTGTTTTCAGAGGAAGCTGCGCCGGAATTCTCCCCGGAAGAAGTTCCGGTATTTGCAGTTGAAGTGAAAATGGGGTACGGTTCTTCAGGTACAATAATCCAGAGAAGGATATATGCGATAAAACCGCTTCCTCCCATGAATAATGAAACAACAAATATTATTCTTATCAGGGTGGGATCAATATCGAAATATTCGGCTAATCCTGCGGCTACTCCTCCTATTGTCCTATTTTTTCTGGAACGATATAATTTCTTATTCATTTTAAACCCCGCTAAATATTATAAAAATTCAAAATAATATTACCAAAAAACAAATAATTTCAGCGGTTATTATGTATTGCAGGTTTTTTTGCCTGAACTTCGGATAAATGGCTAAACAAACGGGGAACCGGCAATAACCAAAACGGTGAATAGTTGAACGAATGAATGACTTAGTGATCATAGATTGATTAAAACATTCATCCAATCATCCATTCAATCATTCAAGAATACAGCTTTCAGGTGCATTTCAGCAGTTTATGCAGAATCGGTGTCATTGTTTCTGCTTTTTGAGTTATTTATTTTTATAAGAAAAACTTTCAATGAAAATAGCTGTCTGCCAGATAAATACAACCGTCGGGGCTATTTCCCAAAATAAATCTAAAATAATTGAGTATTATAATAAAGCCCTGGAAGACAAAGCTGAGTTAGTTATTGCACCTGAACTTTGTTTAGTCGGATATCCGCCGCTGGATCTTGTTGAGAAAAAAGAATTCCGGAAATCTGCAGCCGACGCTGCATTTGAAATTGCTTCAATTACAAAAGATGCAGGCTTAATATTCGGATCAATAACCGAAAGATCAGACAGGGTCGGAACTGATATACACAATTCCGCCGTTTTATGTTATAACGGAAAGATTCAATTTATTCAGCATAAATCATTGATTCCTAATTATGATGTTTTTGATGAAATGCGTTATTTCGATCCCGCAGCTGAAATATTTATACATGAATTTAAAGGAGAAAAATTAGGCATTTCCATTTGTGAAGACATCTGGAATGATGCCGATTATTGGTTCCGCCAGCGCTACAGCCGGGATCCTGTAAATGAACTCATTGCAAAAGGTTCAACACTTCTGATAAATATATCCGCAAGCCCTTATTCATACGGCAAAAGGGAAGACAGGAAAAATATGCTTTCGGTTTTAACACGGCAGAATAAAATCGGTTTAGTTTATGTCTGTTTTTCCGGAACCCAAACCGATCTGATTTTTGACGGGGCAAGCATGTGCTTCGACAAATCCGGAAATTTAGTTCTTCAAGGTGAATCATATAAGGAAGATTATTTTATTTTTGATTCTAATGCAGAATATCCGCCGGTAGAAAAATCCGAAGGTTCTTTTGAGGAAGAAGTGCTCGAAGCTTTAATTTTCGGTTTAAAAGAGTACTGTACAAAAGTCGGATTTAAAAAAGTTCTTTTAGGTTTAAGCGGCGGGATTGATTCGGCCTTGGTAGCTTACATTGCCGCCCGGGCAATAGGGAAGGAGAATGTAAACGCAGTTCTGATGCCTTCAAAGTATTCAACAGACGGCAGTATAAAAGATGCAGTCAAATTAATCAATAAACTAGGTATATCTTTTGAAAAAATTTCCATCCAGCCTGCTGTAGATAATACATTAAAAATGCTGAAACCGGTATTCGGAGATCTTCCTGAGGACGTTACCGAAGAAAATATTCAGGCTCGCATCCGTGCAGTATACTTAATGGCCGTTTCAAATAAATTCAATTGCCTGCTTTTAACTACGGGCAATAAATCGGAAATGGCCGTCGGATATTCGACTTTATACGGTGATATGGCCGGGGGACTTGCAGTTATTGCGGATGTGTACAAAACCGATATCTACAAAATTGTAAAATACATTAACAGGAAAGAAGTAATCATTCCGACTGAAATAATAAATAAAGCGCCTTCTGCAGAGCTGAATTTCGGACAAACAGATCAGGATACCCTACCGCCTTATGATCTTCTAGACAAAATTCTTAAAATGTACCTTGAAGAGAATAAAGAAATAAATGAAATCACGGAAATAATAGGAGAGAAAGAGACAGTCAGCAATGTTCTCAGGATGGTTGATCTAAATGAATTCAAAAGGAAACAGGCAGCTCCGGCATTGCGTGTGTCAAAAAAAGCATTCGGCTACGGAAGAAGATATCCAATCGTTCAGGGTTGGAGAAGATAATATAAGATTTAAAGATTGAAAGATTTAAGATTGTACACCTTCAAATAAAACAATTAAACAATTTAGCAATAAAGCAATATAACAATACAATAACAATACGCAATAAAGCAATACGCAATGTACCTTATCACTTTAATAACACTCCTGATTTCAGTCTTTTCGGCAAATAATATTTTCGCACAGTTTGGCGGACCGAAAGATCTATTAAAAATAGAGACTTACAAATCCCTTGATAAAATTTCACCCGGCGGCGAATTCAAATTAGCAGCTAAGATTAATATAAAAGAAACCTGGCACATAAATTCCGATAAGCCGTATGAAGATTTTTTAATTCCCACTGAATTTAATATAGAAGAAAATCCGTATTTCAAGTTGAAGAAAATTGAATATCCGGATCCGCAGGATGTTAAATTGGCTTTTTCAGATAAACCTTTATCTGTTTTGCAAAATGAAATATTAATAGGAGCTTTAGTCGAAACATCCAATCAAATCAAACAAGGGGAATATCCGCTGGCAGTAGTAATTAATTATCAGGCTTGCAATGAGCGTGTTTGTCTTCCGCCTTCCTCAATAAAAGATACAATTCTGATCCTTATTGCTGAACAAGGAGACTTTATTAAAGAAATTAACCAGGATATTTTTAAGAATATTAATTTATCCTATTCAGCCGCTGAAGTTAATCAGGTTAATAAAACAAATGACCCGGTTTTTTCAGCTTTAGAAAATAACAGTCTTATTATTGGAATAATTTTAGTTTTTTTGGGAGGACTTGCGCTTAACTTGACGCCATGCGTCTATCCTTTAATACCGATTACCGTCGGCTATTTTGGAGGGCAGAGCGAAGGAAACACAAAAAAACTTTTTATGATGGGTTTTTTATACCTGCTCGGAATGTCTCTGACATATTCCGTAATCGGTGTAATAACTGCTCTCAGCGGTGCAATTTTCGGAGCTCTTCTGCAAAATACTTTTGTAATTATTTTTATTGCTTTAGTCTTTATTGCATTATCATTAAGCATGTTCGGTTTATACGAATTCAATCTTCCTAATGCACTTGTTGCAAAAGCCGGAGGAGCCAGGAGAGGATACTTCGGCGCATTTTTTATGGGACTAACAATGGGGATTGTTGCCGCACCCTGCATAGGTCCATTCGTCCTCGGATTAGTCACTTATGTTGCCGCAAAAGCAGATCCTTATTTCGGATTTTTGATGTTTTTTGTTCTATCATTAGGACTCGGACTTCCTTATTTAATCCTTGCAGTTTTTTCAGGCAAGATTAAAAAACTTCCTAAAAGCGGCGAGTGGATGAATGCAGTAAAGCATATTTTCGGTTTTATACTGCTCGGCATGGCTGTTTATTTTATCCTGCCGCTGCTTCCCGATTCTATTTCAGGCTCCGTTCTTCCGGTCTATCTGCTCATTGCCGGAGCTTATCTGCTGCTGCTCGATAAATCTTCAAACAATGTAAAAGGATTTCGGCTATTTAAAATTATTTTTGCTGTCGTAATTATTGCCGCAGCGGTTTATGCGGTTATTCCTTCAAATAAAAATTCAATTGATTGGATTCCGATTACAGATAATGCGAACCTCCATGCTTCATCTTCCAAAATAGGTACGATAATAGATTTTTATGCCGATTGGTGTATTCCTTGTAAGGAGCTTGATGCAAACACTTTTTCTGATTCTGAAGTTATAGAAAGAGCTAAAAATTTTAATACATACAAAGCGGATATGACAAAATCATTATCGCCTGAAGTAGAAAAATTAAAGGAGAAATATAACATTGTAGGCGTTCCGACCGTTTTAATTACTGATTCAAAGGTGAATGAGTATAAAAGAATTACAAGGTTTGTTAATGCAGAAGATTTTCTGGAAATTCTAAGCGGGATTAATTAATTATTTCTATATGCGGTTAAAAAAAGAAGAAATTAAAATTATTAAAGAGGTAATTAAGGAATTTGATCCGGAAGGAGAGATTAGATTATTCGGTTCAAGAATAGATGATAAAAAAAAAGGCACGAACATAGATCTGCTTTTAATCTCCGATAAGATAAAATTCCCGGATAAATTATCCATCCTGGTGAAGTTAAAAGAAAAATTGGGACACCAGAAAATAGATATCCTTATTTAT
>JBLNGL010000064.1:0-5027 GCA_050264735.1 Ignavibacteria bacterium
CCCAATGGAGGATAAGGCTTCATAATTTTTTGTTCGGTAAGATCTTCTTTTATAAAATAACCGTGTGTGAGCAGCACTTTCATTGCCTTGCCTCCAGATCAATTATAAAATGATCTGAAAAAGAGGAAAGCGCAGAAACGTTTTTTATTGCTCTCTCAATTTTTTTTAAGCCTTGAAATAATCCGGCTTTCTTCTTAAAGAAATTTTCCAGGTAAGATGGAGGAACGAAAAATCCTACAGGCCTAATGCTAATCAATTTGAAATTACCCGAGAAAATTTTTATTATTTCCCTTGGCGAATAATAGTAAGTATGAACTATAGAGTCTTTTATTTTTACTTCTAACCCGGATCTTTTTCTTCTTCGGAATGCTTCTCTGAATTCTCTTCTAAAGCTGAAATAAAAGATTTCCCAAAGAGTTAATGAAGGCATAATTGTAAAAATCATTCTTCCTGAGGGATTTAAAATTCTACGGAAAGCACCGGATAATTCTTTCATCTTATCACTGCTTATGCAATTCAGGCCGCCGAAATTTGAAAAAATAAGATCGAACTTCCTTTCAAAATTTTCTAAAGCAAGATCAGCTGTATCAAGTTTTTTAATGCAGATTTTATTTTCTAATCCTGCAGACTTAATTTTCTCTTTTGCAACCTCCAGCATTTTTTCCGAAACATCCGTCGCCAAAATATCGGCTCCTTTTTCTGCAAAAAATAAGGCATCTTCACACGTACCGCAGTTCAATTCCAGGATCTGGAGAACTTTACTGAAATTTAAATTATTTTCAAGATATTCATGCACAATATCTCTCTGTGCTCTGCCGATCATGGAGTAAGTAAAATCTGCATCGTATGAGGCGGCGGAATGATCGAAAGGAGTTTTACTGCTGATCATAAAAATCTACTATGATTTCTCCGGTCCAGATATCCGGATTTAAAAAGCTGTCCAGCTGATCCCGGAATTTCCGGACGGGAATCCATTTATCCAAAACTAAATTCATTATTTCATATTTTATAAAATTGTACCTGCGGTTCCCTAAAGACTGTAAAATATCCAGACTTTTTGCTGTATCATTCAACAGGAGCTTATTGAATTCAAATGCAATAAACCTTGCAGGTTTTTTCATTCCCAGGAAAACTTCCGATTCATATCCTTCTACGTCAATCTTACAGAATTTCGGGATTCCATGCTGCTTAAATAATTTATCTAATGTCGTTACTTTAATTTTCTCAGCTCCCTGCCAATGGAATCCCGATAAACCGGCATATGCGGAAATAAAATCTCTTGATAAGGTTGAACATTCATTATTTTCATTACATATCATCAATTCATCTTCTTTTTCCGAACTGCCGAGAGCAGATTTTAATATCTTTAGATTCCTGTTGCCACCGAATTTTTTTTTGAAGGATTTTAACACAGCTGCTTTGCGGTTCAATTGAAATTGTCCTCGCTCCTAATTTTAAAAATATTTCAGTTCTTTCGCCGATGTTTGCCCCGATATCAAAGCATAAATCATTCTCGTTAATAAATTTTTGTAGAAATATCATCTGTTTTTTTCTGTGATTTCTCTAAAAGCAGGTCAGCGTCTTAAAGCATGAATTTTTTTGTTTTAATAGATTCAAATCAATTGACTGACTATTTGTATGATTTAAGAATTTCTTTCCCTTTTGTTTCTTCAAACAGCAGCATACCGGGCAGCTCTTGGGTGAGGTATTTATTTAATTTCAGCCTGAACCTGACAAATCTAAATGCATGCAGAAGAATTTTTGGAAGCTTGTCAAATCTCTTATGCTTAAGGTATTTGAAAATCCGGTATTCGGAATGAACAAACCTGTGCAGGATTTTATAGAATGCTTTTTCATATGTGCCGCTGAACATCATATCGAGGTCATCCGAGTCTCTCCAGTTTGTCTTATTTTTCATCTGCTCTTTTACCCTTTCATAAAAAACAGTTCCGGGGAGAGGGTAGGAAACTGAAATCCCGATATCCTCCGGAACGCAGTCACGGATCATTTTTCTTGTAAGCTTAATGTCCTTCCAGTTTTCTCCCGAATATCCGAACTGGATGAAGAATGCGATCTCCATCCCCGCATCATGAATCTTTGCTGAAGCTTCATAAATCTGCTCAACAGCTGTTCCCTTATCCATTGCGTCTAAAATCTTCTGGCTTCCCGATTCTGCACCTATCCAGATGGTTCTGCATCCTGATTCTTCAAGATCTGCGATTGTATTTCCCCTCAATAATAAATCGGGACGGGATAAACATTTATAAGGAACTTTAACATTCAGCTTCTTCAATTCATCAGAAAATTCTTTTATCCAGTTCGGCTTCAATCCGAAAATATCGTCTGTAATCCAAAAATGGTCGACTCCGTATTTTTCTTGTATTTCTTTTATCTCTGCTGCAACTTTTCCGGGTGAGCGGGAATTATAAGTTTGTCCGTACAACGGTTTTGCACACCAGTTGCATCTGAACGGGCAGCCTCTTGTTGTAGAAATATTTGTCGAAAAATACCCGTGTTTATCCAGCCAGATTTTCCTGTATTCATTCATATCAACAAAAGAATAATCGGGATTCGGGAGATCATCGATATTCTCCATCAGCTTTCTTTTAGGAGTAGTATAAACTTTATTTCCGTCAAGGAATTTAAGCCCGCTGATTTCTTTTTTTATTTTCCCAAAACTTTGATCTTCAATTGTCTTTATTGTTTCCTGAAGAGTGATTTCTCCTTCTCCGTAGATAACAGCTGTGCATCCCGCATCCAAATACGCTAAAGAAAAGTCTGCTGCATCTGAGCTGTAGATCAGGGAAGGAATGTTTAATTCTTTCGCTGTCCTTATAAAACCTGCGGCAGCATCCCTCATATTCGAAAGACACATTTTTGTGAGATAATTAAACTCGTCGTCATAAATTAATAGCAGGTTCGGCTTAGTTTCTTTTATTTTACAATTCAATTCATCGGGATTTCCGGACAGCATGGAATCGAAAAAAATTATCTCATGGTTTAAATTTTTCAAGATAGCTGCCGCATAAAGCGCACCTAATGCAGGATAAGGCATTTGCCTTTCCAGCTCTTTCGGATCGAGTACCCTGAAATAAGATTGTGCCAATAAAATTTTCATCGGCTAAATTCTTTATTAACAATTATTGAAGTTTCCTGAAAATCAGGATGAGCAGTTTTATTTTGAGCTGTCCGCGGCAGTTTATGGCTTGAGGTAATGTATTCATCCCAAGCTTTCGCAAAATCAATTGCAGTTTTAAAACGATAGTCATTTGTGTGAAGCTTTATGCATTCATCCGTAAGTCTTAATGAACCGCTGTTGCTTGTCTTAGTAATGAGGTTTTTATAAAGCAGTATGTAAAAACTTTTTAATATTTTATTCAAGGGTTTAAAGGTGATATAAAACCGGCTGGTTTTTATTTCACCTGCAGGCGGAAGCGGAAAATTCGGGAAGAATTCTTTTACCCATTCATTTTTTTTCCAGAAATAATGAAGGAGAGGTTCATTATTAAATGGGACCAATGTGATTATCTGGTGTGCGGTATAGAAGTCCTTCGGATTTTTTATTTCAATATTTGATTCATCAATTAAATAATTGGCGCAAAGCTCCTTCCTGGCATTAAAAAGCAGGGATAATAAATGAATAATAAAGTAGGTGATGTAAGCAGTATTAGGTTTTGTAATTATAAAAAGATCAATGTCGTCATGATTTTCAAAACCGTAATGGGCCGTTCCCCCGCTGAATGAAATTAAAGATATAAAAGGGAGCTTTTTAAGGAGTTTTAGAAGCTTCCTCGATTTTTCGTTTCCGGTTGAATAATGACTATTGCTTTTGTACGACGAGGTGAAATGATTATTTAAATATAAAATTCCTTTTTCGGAAATGATCTTCTTTTTTCCTTTTAAATTCTCTACAATTTCATCGAGTCTTGCACTGCTCAGTTTTACATCGAATAAGTGCTTGTGAAGGTTTTCTTTTTTTACTCCAGTATTAAAAAGTCTCGCATAAAGAAGAGTTTTCTCGACTGCTTCTTCGGCCCCGGGGGATTTTTTAATAACAGGGTAATGAATACTCTTTATTTTTCTTTGGAGAATTTCTAAGATAAAATTAAGCTGACTCTGCATCATAGCCGGAGAATATTTTATCTGGTATTTATATCTGGGGTTTTTCAAGATTTTACTGTAAATAATATCAAAACCTCCAATCAAGCTTTCATTATTATCCGGATCAACCGGAATAGAATAAGGGCTTGATATCTCTTCAGTAGCCGAACCGGATGTGCATAATACAGGCAGCCCGTAATGCATCGCTTCAAGCACAGGAATTCCGAAACCTTCGACAAAGCTTGTATGAACAAATCCCGATGCATTCCTGTAAGCTTCGTGTAATTTTTCTTCTTCAACATACCCCGTGAATTCGATGTCGGGATGGTTTTTATATTTATTCAGCATCAACTTTATTTCAGGAGATTTTATCCACAATTCGCCAATAATCTTAAGCTTGAAACCGGCTTTCCGATCCTCGTTCCATCTAATGAAATTTTCAGCGAGGAAGATGAGATTTTTTCTGGGCTCAACATGTCCGACATATAAAAAATACGGCCTCATCGGCGTGCCGTTTTTTGAAAAAATATTTTTTCCCGGGAAATCGGAATACGCCTGTAAAAGAAAAATCTTTTCCTTAGGAATTGACAGATATTTATTAATTTGATCTTTTGAATATTCACTGATCGTTATTATCATAGGTTTCTGCGCAAGAGTTTTTTTAATCTCGTGCAGATAAAATTTAATAAAAGCCTTTGAATAGAATTGCGGATGGGTTATGAAGGTGAGGTCATGTATAATAACGGCAGATGGTTTCATAAATCCCGGCGGCATGAAATAGTCGGGGAATATTCCGCAGTCAACATCAGCATTATTCATTTGGTGTTTTAGAATGAAATTCCGGTATAGATGTTTTTTTAATCCGCTGTGTTTTACTGCCCAAGGGATACGCAGAAAAGGAATCATCTTTGAAATTGAATTATCAG
>JBLNGL010000065.1:0-4623 GCA_050264735.1 Ignavibacteria bacterium
CATTTTTTCAAGCAGTAATCTTGAGGATTCAAAATAGGTCTTTGACAATTCCGGCTCATTTTTATATCTGTAAACTAGACCTGCTTCCAGATCATTGGGAATATACCGGAATTGGCCTGACTCATAGTCTATTTTTGAAGACTTTAATTTCTGAATTGCACGATCATAATTCCTATCCAGTACATCAATAAGGACATCTATATCGATGAAGGCATCAAGATATTCACTGTTTTTTGATTCTCGCACAATATCAGCTGCAGTTTTTGTGTCTCCTTTCCAATCAATATAATTTAAAGCTAATAAAATTTTGTTGTATATATTATCGGGATTCAGATCATTATTCTGTTTGAAATATTTATTTGCATTTGAGTAATCTCTTAATAATGAATAAGTCTCGGCTGTGTTAAAGGTATATTCATTAGACAGCGGATCAAGTGATAAGCCTTTCAGCATATTCCGGAGAGCTAATTTAAAGTTGCCCATCCGTCTATAAACATAACCAGCTGCCATATAAGCTTCGGCACTATTGGGCTGTAATTTGAGGGCTTTGGAAAATTCTTCAATCGCCTCATTATAATTAAGCTTGCACCAGTAATAATAATAACCAAAGGCAAGATGAACCCCGGCAAGATTCTGGTTCAATTGAAATGATTTTTGCGCATAATTTAATGCTTCTTTTAAATTATTATCGCTGCGGTCAAAATAAAAGTGGTACATCGATGACAGGTTTTTTGAAATATTTGCATATGCTAACGCAAAGTTTGGATCGAGCTCAAGAGCTTTCTTGTACAAATTTGTACTGTTTTGAATATTAGATTTTACATTTTCACCGCGTCTGATATAAGCAAGACCCTGCAGATAAAAATCATACGCAGCAAGGTTATCGGTAGGCTGAGCTGCTTTTTTAATCTCCGGTGAAACAAAATATCCACCCAGCTGGTCCACAACTTTCTGAGCAATTTGATTTTGGATTTTAAAGATATCATCCAACACCCGGTCGTAAGAATCTGCCCAGATATGAGTATCGTCAGAGATACGAATAAGCTGCGGAGTTATCCTTACACGGTTTTGATTATCTTTTCCTTTTGCCCAGCGTATTGTTCCTTCGAGCATATAATCCACACCAAGTTCTTTTCCAATTTCTTTTGTGCTTTTATTTGATTTGGCAAATTGAACAGCACTATTACGGGAGATAACGCCAAGACTCCCAATTGAAGCAAGTTTACTTGTAATTTCTTCAGTAATTCCGTCTGCAAAATAATTATCATCCGGAGAGCCAAGATTTTCGAAAGGTAGAACAACAATCATTTTTCTTACCGGAGATATTTCGCTACTCTCTGATAGACTATTAAAATAAATATAAGCCGTAAAAAGAAAAGCAACGAAAATTATAATTGCCGCCGGCACAAACCATTTTTTATTTTTCTTTTTTAAGGGAAGTTTATGTTTTGAAGCTTGGAAGTATGCTTTAGAAAATGAATTACTTTTCAATTCAGCGAGATCATCAAAAATTTCTTTTGCACTTTGATAACGTTCTGCAGGATCTTTTGCAAGTGCTTTTTGGACTATTGTATTTAACTCTGAAGATATATTTTTTATCGTTTCAGGTTCTTCATTCAGAATGGAGTAAATAACTGCCTGATCATAATCTCCTTTAAATGGCTGCTTTCCCGTTAACATTTCATAAAGCACAATTCCGAATGACCATATGTCTGTACGATGATCTACTTCATCTCCTTTTGCCTGCTCAGGTGACATATAAGCAATCGTTCCAACTGTTGAACCAATCTTTGTAACCTGTGTACCTTTACCAACTTTCGCTAATCCGAAATCCATGATTTTAACTTTACCATTTTCAGTAATCATAATATTTCCGGATTTTATATCCCGATGAACTATTCCTTTCTTATGTGCAGCTTCTAATCCTTCTGCAATTTGGATTGCAATGTTAATTGCTTCTTCAGTTGAAACCGGACCAGTTTTGATTTTATCTTTTAACTCTTTTCCATCAATATATTCCATCACTATAAAAACTTCGTCATTGACTTCTTCTGTTGAATAAATAGTAGTTATGTTTGTATGATTCAATGAAGCTGCTGCCTGAGCTTCTATTTCAAATCGTTTTCGTTCTTCTTCATTTGATGAGACATATGGAGGAAGGAATTTTATTGCAACTTCACGTTTTAGTTTTGTATCCTCGGCTTTATAGACTATTCCCATTCCGCCTTCGCCAAGCTTTTCTAATATTCTGTAATGCAGAATTGTTTTTCCTATCATAAATATTTTTTAAATTAATTTAATGGCTTCCACCTTCGCCAAACTTTTCCACTATTATATATGATGAATTATATATACTTTCATTAACCTAAGTCTATTAAGAGATTAGCTTCGGTGGACAAGTCGGCGGACAGGTCTGCCTGTCCGACGAAACGAAAGTGTAGCCGGGCTCCGCCGAGTTTCTCTAAAATTTTATATTGTGAAACTGTAGAACCGACCATATAACTCTCAGATTAGTTTTCGCAATTATGTGAAATGTGAAATATTTTTTTAATACTGCTTGTAATAACTTTGTTGCCAAATTCTAAACAAAGACCGCAAGCAGCAATAATGTCTGTTTTGATTATACAGCCACCCCATGTACAGCCGGATATTGTGGTTTTTACAGGAGACGATTCATTTTTATCAAACCAGCCTCCAGATACAGCATAGTATCCATCTTCAAGAACCTTTATTATATAAACTGAATTTATAGTCTTTAATATTATGTAATCGCCTGGCTGCAATTCATTTTTTTGAATCTGAACCAATTGCCCGCATTCATTTACAAGTCTTTCAAGCTCATGTCCAATTACTTTAGAAAAATTCATAACTTATTTGTATTTAATCAATTCTACAAATTCAGGTTCATTTCTTATATTTTCGAAATCGGGATCACGTTTAATCCATTCAAAATTCTCATAACCGCTTTTTATAGAATCACCTATTAATCGTATTGCTTCTTTCTTTTCACCGAGGCGGGCATATAAGCAGGCGCCATAATACATCATTATTGGGTCATCAGGACTTAATTCCAAAGCTTTATCTCCTTCCATTTTAGCTTCTTTTGTTTTTCCGACTTTTGCCAAAGTAACAGCGTAAGCCATTCTTCTGTATGTATCTTCAGGATGTTGAATTAAATATTTTGGAACGATACTGATAACTGTTTGAAGGACGTTTTTATATTTTTCTAAATCTCCGATTCTCTCCAAGTACATTTCAAGATCATCATACGCAGTAAAGAAACTGGGATTGATTGATACAACTTTTTCCAAGGCTTCAATTGCTTGTTTATCGTGATCTGTTGAATGATAAATTCTGGATAATATCCAATAAGCATTAGAATTATTTGGATCAAGCTCTATTGCTTTTTTGGTTGCTGCCAAAGCCTGATCAAGTTCACTCTTACCAAAGTAAGCTAAACCCAAAGAGGCATAAGCTTCTGATAAAGATGAATCATACATTAATGCTTTCAAACTTACTTCGAGAGCTTTATCTAACCATACTTCCTGTCTGTCAAAATCACGGTACATAGCACCATATGCTTCACCTAAACCGGCATAAGCAGCAGCAAAGCGGGAATCCAACTCAACTGCTTTTTCAAAGAGAAGAATTGCAAAGTCTAAATTATTTTTAGTCCTGTTTAATAAAAAATTTCTTCCGCGTAAATAACAATCGAAAGCCTCAGCATTTAATGTAGGTTTTTTTGTCAACTCTACTTTTTCAACAGGACTTAATTTCAGCATCATTGCATCTGCAATTTCTTTTGAAACTTTTTCCTGGATATCAAAAATATCTGCCAGCTTACCTTTATAAGTTTCACCCCATAGCTGTATTCCTTTATTAACTTCAATCATCTGAACTGATATTCTCAGATCATCCATAAACTTCCTGACACTTCCTGTCATTATATAACGAACACCCAATTCTCTTCCGATTGTGTTAACATCTTTGTTTGTCCCTTTGAACCGCATTGAGTTTGTCCGTCCAACAACACTTACTTCTTTAATTCTGGAAAGATTTATTATTAATTCTTCAGTGAGGCCGTCGGCAAAGTAATCTGTTTCTTTATCAGGGCTAATATTTTCAAAAGGTAAAACCGCTATTGTTTTATCAGTTTCAGATTTAGCTTGAACGGTTTTATTCTGAATTTCTTTAAGTTCTTTCAGGAACTCTTCAGCCGACTGGTATCTGAGAACCGGGTTTTTATTTAATATTTTTTGAATTACCAGTTCTAGTTTTAAAGGAATGTCTTTTCTTATTGAAGAAATGGAATCAGGCTCTTCGTTTAAGATCGAATAAATTACTGCCTGTTCAAAATCACCTCGATAAGGAAGCTTTCCGGAAAGCATTTCATAAAGGATAACCCCCAAGGACCAAATATCGGAACGATTATCTATTTCATCACCACGTGCCTGTTCAGGAGACATATACGCAATTGTTCCAATTGTAGAACCAATCTTTGTAATTTGTATTCCTCCTCCAATCTTCGCCAAACCAAAATCCATGATCTTTACTTTACCATCCTTGGTAATCATAACATTGCCGGATTTTATATCACGATGTATAATTCCTTTTTTATGCGCC
>JBLNGL010000066.1:0-10550 GCA_050264735.1 Ignavibacteria bacterium
TGGCCTGAAGTATCCATAATTTATCCTCCAAATAACGCTGAATTTCCGGACAGCACTGCAATTACAATTCAAGCCTTGGCATCCGATTCCGACGGCCATGTCCTTAGCGTTGAATTTTTTGCAAATGATACCATTAAAATTGGTGAAAGAGATACAATTCCATACAATATAATTTGGACGGATATTGATCCGGGCAATTATGCGCTGACGGCAGTGGCTACAGATGACAGCGGGCTTCAGCGCGTTTCGAACAGGGTTAACATCATAGTCGGCACCCCTCCAATGACAAGACTCGAAGAAACTCGTGCCGTCCGATTGGGTGATTTTATGTCAATCATCAGTAGTCCGTCTGCAAGCGGCGGAACTTTCTTGGATATTCAAACTAATTCGGAAACGAATACTATTACATGGAGCCTCCCTAATGTCCCCCAGGCAGGGACATATGAAATACAATTCGGTTACAGGTGTAATTATAATACTCCAAAACATCAATTCATAAATGTCAACGGAGTTAGAACAGACACCATTATTTTTGAGGGAAACGCTTCTGCCTGGCTGGAAAAAGGAACATCTGTGAAGCTGGTGCAGGGGGTTAATACTATACAGATGCAGCTATGGTGGGGATGGATGTACCTGGATTATCTTGCTGTTCCTACCAACATTGTCACTTCCGTTGAAGAAAAACAAGAGATGCCTATTAGTTATTTCCTGGATCAAAATTATCCT
Organism: Ignavibacteria bacterium; assembly: GCA_050264735.1. Classification (GTDB taxonomy): domain Bacteria; phylum Bacteroidota; class Ignavibacteria; order Ignavibacteriales; family Ignavibacteriaceae; genus DATKLQ01. Next base: position 727 of record JBLNGL010000066.1, read on the forward strand.
AATCCTTTTAATCCGGAAACAAAGATAAGATATTCTATTTTAAAAACTGAAAATGTTAAACTTTCAGTTTATGATATTTTGGGTAGAAGAATCTCAGCCCTGGCAGATGAAAAACAAAATGCAGGATTTCATACGGTCACCTTTAATGGAGGTAATTTAGCAAGCGGAGTATATTTCTACAAACTTGAGACTGAAAATTTTACTCAGGTAAAAAAGATGATGCTGATTAAGTAACTACGGCAACAGGATACTTGGATGCTGGATACCGGACTCCAGATACTTGACACCCGATTCCAGATACCGGATACATTCTGTCTTGTCCTGAAATAGGTTGACAAAAATTAACCAAAAGAAAGGGCAAGACAATGAAAAGCCAGATGATATTGAATCGATATAGCGAAGCTTTTAAGCGAAAAGTTGTATCTGAAATAGAAAATGGTAAATTAAGGATATCTGAAGATAGGAGGATGTACAATATTCCAGGCGGATTAACAATCCAAAGATGGCTAAAGAAATTAGGGAAAGAACATTTACTAAACAAAGTTATCCACATAGAAATGAAGGACGAAGTTAACAGATTAAAGGAACTAGAGAAGCAAAAACGAGAATTAGAATCGGCACTGGCTCAGGCATTACTGTTTCCCATTTCCTGATTTTTTGATCCCATTTCGAAATTTTTTCTCTCATTTCGATTTTTTTTCTCTCATTTCGAAACCTTTCTGCTGCCGTTTCTTAATTTTCCGATCACATTTCCTGATTTTCGATCCCGTTTCTCGATTTTCTGATCGCATTTCCGAATTTTCTGATCGCATTTCCGAATTTTTTGATCTCATTTCTGAATTTTTTGATCGTATTTCCTGATTATCCAAGCTCATTTTCTAAATTTTTGCTCTCATCTTCTTTTTTGTGTTTCCCGTTTATCGTTTCCAGTTTATCGTTTCCCGTTTCCCGATAACTGATTACCCATTATGATAACTGATTACAGATTACCATCTATTTAAATGGAACCGGTCTTTTCAATTTTTATTCTGCCTTTACCGCTCATAAAGAATTCATAAATCAAAAAGGCCAGAACAGGGAGGTATTCCATGAACCAGATTAACGGGTAATCATTCCATTTCCCGTACATTTCATAATTCAACATGGTTATTGAGGTCAGACTGATTAACCCGCAGTAGATGAAGCCGCTGAATTCTGCTGTAAGCGGAAGCAGAACGGCAAGCCACGATACATACCAGGGATGAACTATCGGGGAAAAGATCAGCAGCAATAAGACGGAATAATAAATCTTATTAATAAAATCTTTTTTGGAAAAAAGCACAGGTATATAGGATAGAATAAAAATTATAGCGCAGATCAATCTCGATTTCTGATTATCCTTTATGAATGAATCAACTATATTGAAAATAAACCCGTTGAATGTCCAATTAACCGTAAAATTACTCAGTGCTTCGAGGGGATTGGCTGTATGGCTGAATAAAAAATAAAACAAGATGCAGAGAATAAGCGGAATTGATGACGCAGTAATCTTTTTGATTAATCCTTTTTGATGAAAAAATATTATAGGAATTATTATTAATCCTACCGGTTTTACACAAATTGATAATCCCAGAAAAAAAGAGCTCAATAAAAAATTCCGGTTATTATAAAAGAGAACAAAAAGGAGAATTAAGGAAGCTCCAAGCCCATCGATATGAGCATCTATAAAAAGCTGGAAAACCGGAAGAGGACAAAGAGCATAATACAGAATATTCTTGGTCGGCAGTTTAAGTTTTTTTAAAAGCTGCCAGAAAACAAATAAAGCAAGCAGTTCAAAAACCAGCAGTAAAAATTTTATTCCGTAAAAGCTTTCTCCGCCGATCAAATAAGCAAAATAAAAAAAGATCTCTGCAACAGGAGGGTATACAGTTTTTATTTCCGGGAATTTTACTAAGAAAGGAAGTTTTTCTGAATGAAGATGGTTCAGTGCAGCATCCGACGGAGCATATTGATACGGATTTATGCCGTGCGCTAAGACTTTACCGTCCCAAACGTAACGCAGATAATCATCTGAGCCGGTAGGAGGAATAAATATTACGGCAATTCTTAATAAAACCGAAACTATAACAAATGCATAAATATATTTTATAGCTATATCTGTTTTTAGAATAAAGAAGCAAATAAAAATAAAAAGCAGTGACGTAGATATGTATACGATGGTGTATGGAATAATAGCCGGATCAATCGGTGCAAGAATAAGCAGATATGAAAAAAAATAAAGCAGGAAAGGAATAAAGAGATTCAATTTTTTGAAAAAAATCTTTTCGGGATTATTAAATGCATCCTGTTCCATGGGTCAAATATAATAGAAAGGCGAATGAAAAAAAGAATTTCGGATTTCGGATTTAATGAGAAGAGAAAAGCTTATTCATAAAACTAATCCTTAATTTAAAATTCGGAAACTCATATCAATGTGCTTAGGGGCGGATCTGCAAGGATGCTGGGTTCTTTCATTCACTTTTTATTTCAATAGTTAAACTTCTACGAAGTTTCACGGACAGATCTCGTAGAGGTCAAACTATTGTACTAAATATAAACAAACAAATAAGAAATCCTTATAGAGGATTGACTTCTAATCTCTCAAATTCGAAATCCGCAATTCGAAATCCTCAATCCTACTTAATTCCCAGTTCTTTGCACATCCTGTAGAAATTAGAAGGAGCCATGCCGAGCTTTTCGGCGGCGCTGGAATCGGAGCTGGAAATGCTTCTTACATATTTAAAATATTTAGTGCGGAATATTTTTTCCATATCTTTAAGCGGAAGCACTTGGCCCGAATAAAGATCCTCAAAATTGGTTTCTTCTTTGAGGACTATATGATTTCTCAGAATTGCCGGATTGCTTATATCCTTCGCAGTGATTATTCCATTGCTGTTAATTATCAATCTCTGAACAATATTCCGCAGTTCTCTTACATTCCCGGGCCATTTATAATTCAATAGAATTTCCTTAGCCTTTTCATCAACATCCGGTTTTTTAACATCCATATCCCTGCTGAAGTATTCCAGGAAATGATCGAAAAGGAGGATAATATCTTCTCCGCGTTTTCTCAGCGGAACAATGTCCAATGGAACAACATTTAATCTGTAGTAAAGATCCTCTCTGAATTTATTGTTCATTACTTCATTGGCAAGAATTTTATTTGAAGCCGCTATAATCCTGACATCTACATTAATTTTCCCGGTTCTCCCGATCTTTTCAATTTCTCCGTCCTGGATAACCCGGAGCAGCTTTACCTGTGCCGGTAAAGGGAGCTCCCCAACTTCATCCAGGAAAATGGTCCCATGATTGGCAACTTCAAATAAACCCGGCTTGTTTGAGTTTGCGCCGGTAAAAGAACCCTTTTCATATCCGAAAAGCTCGCTTTCAATTAATTCTCCGGGTATGCTGCCGCAGTTAATGGGAATAAAATTTTCATATTTCCTTTTGCTCTTCAGATGAATATTCCACGCAACCAGCTCTTTGCCTGTTCCGGATGCACCGTTAATTAAAATATTCACATCGCTCTTTGCATACTTTTCAATACTTTCCTTCAGCTGTAAAATCGGTTCGGATTCCCCTATAATTTTTTTCATTTCCAGCAGGCTCTGGATATTCTGAGTTAATTTTTTATCCGATCTCAGTTTATATTTCTCCAGCCGTTTTTTTTCATAAGCATTAAAGATGCTTAGAATAAAATCGGTAGGCTGATAAATGTAATCTTCAATGTTGCCGGGATATTTAGTGCAGTACCAGAAAGCGCCGGCCTGCATAAGACTGTTCGCAAAATCGTAATTGGTGATATTAATTGTCATTTTTGTGATAACTATGATCTGTATAAACTGATCAAGATTTTTAATTTGAGTTATTAATTCTTCTCCTTTCAGCCCGCCGGAGATTTGATAATCCAGGATGACAATATCATACTTGTCCGGGTGGTCTTTAATTAATTCCAGGGCGGCTCTTCCGTTTGAAACCACGTCTAAAACCTTAATGCGAGTTTCATAATAGCTGATTGTTTTTTTTACTCTTTTTACGTCAAACTCTTCATCCTCAAGCAGGAGAATATTTATTTTGTCGTTTCGATCCATGATTTACCTTTTAATTTTTATGGTGAACATACACCCGGAATGATCAAGATTTACGGCATCCATCTCCCACCCGCATCTCTCGACCGCCATTTGATAAGCAATAAAGCAGCCGTATCCGGAATTAGCTCCGTCGATTTTTTTTGTGGATTCATTTTCCAGAAATATTTTTTTAATTCCTTCTTTGTTTGTTTGCAGAAGTTCATTTTTAATTCCCACTCCGTTATCCGAAATAACTATATTTGAAATATTTTTTTCTTTATCATAATTTGTACATATACCGATCTTTATTGATCTTTTATTTCCGTGATCTATGCTGTTCTGGATTAAGGGTTCGAGTATTTCCCATACAACAAACTCATTTACGTTTACAAAAGGGAGCGATTCGTCCAGAGTCAATTCAAAATCAAACATTTCATTTTTGCTGGAAAGCCGCAGGAAAACATATTTAACAATGAACCTGATCACCTGATTAATATCAGTATAAAACATAGGATTAATGATTGTGTTAATCTGATGATCATACCATTTCATATCATAAATAATTCTTGAGATAAAGTTTGAATAAGTAATCACCTTATTTTTTAATTCCGCAAGATTTTCACTGTTCATCTGACGCACATCTTCCTTTATAAACCCGATAATTTTTTCAGCTTTATGATGTGTATGATAGATGCGTTTTGTAAACAGCGATTCCTTTTCGAGCCTTATCTGCTTCTTTAAATTCTCTTCATGTTCTTCATATAATTTCTGCTGCGCCTCGTTCCTTTCTTTTACGGCCTGGGATGAGATGAGAAAAATGGCAATTAGTCCCACAAAAATTAATGATGAATAAACAACAGCAACAAGATTAAAATTTGCGCTTACTTCATCTGTAAGGAATGAAAAATCGGGAGTAATACGCATGTACATTACACCGATATATTCGCCGTCGGGAACGAAAGGCACAAGTATATTGAAAGTATTTTGATTCTTAAGTGAACTGGAAATTACTTCGGCAGATTTTATCTTATCCTTTTCCAATACATATAATTCAACTCCTTCACCATGAAGATTATCGGGAGCATCATAAGGCAGAAGAGCCCCTGTTAAATACGAATGAAGTTTTTGGCCGCTGTCTATAACATACAGCCTGTGATTCCTGCTTAAGATAAGGCAAATATCTTCAACACTTTGCTGCAGGCGCTGCTGCTTGAAAATTACATTAAAGGAGTATATAATTTCTTTGTCTTCAAAATCGGTAAATGTTTTATGCAGAAACAAATTTTCGAACAGAAGCTCCATGCTGGTTGATGTTACTATTGCAAGTCTTTCTGCCGAATATTTACGGTACCACGCCTGGGTTTCGGAAAGGAAATTTTCCAGAGATGATTTCTGGATAAATGCAACTAAAATTTGAAAGAGTATCAGAATGGTGAAGAATATAGTAATGTGCCTTATTTCAAATTTATACTGGGAGAGCTTGTTTAATATTTTTGTTTTATACATCGAATGCTCTTAAAATTCCTTAATCATCAGCTTGTCTGTTCTAATAGAATTTGTGCATTCAACCAGTGCTTTACTTACGGAAATTTTATTCTGTATGGCCTCTTTAAAGTAAAAAGACATAATCTTTGAATATTTAGTATAATCTTCGTGTGCAGGACGATAAACTCCGGTCTTCATTAATTTTTTAAAAGTTTCTATTTCCGGATACTTTTTTAAATACTTCGGATTTTCATAAAAATTTTTTATAATCGGATAGTAACTGCTCTCTTTATAAAAAATTTCCTGGGATTCATTCGTTAGTAAAAATTTTAAAAAATCTACGGCGGCTTCTTTCTTGTTCGAAAATTTTGAAACCATTAAATTCCAGCCGCCGAAAATGGATACAGGCACGCCCGACTTAAAATACGGCACGGGGGCTTTTCTTAAATGCTTTTCTTTCAGAGGATCAAATGGTTTATCTTTGAAATCCTTATCATATACCGGCCATCCCCAGATAAATAATCCGTCATTTTTTATAAAGTATTCAAAGCTCGGAATTTCGGTGAATTCAGTTACAACAGGAGGTGTGGTTTTATATTTATTCACCAAATCAACAAGCAATTGAAGCGCCTGAGCTGCCTCAGGAGTGTTAAGATTGAACCCATTCTCTTCAAAATAATTTTTATTCAAACTCAAGAGCAATTCCATAAAAACGCATATTAAACCTTCATACTCTGCTGCAGGGAAGATATAGAAAGGTTTATCAGGACTAAATTCTCTTTTTAATTCTATGAACTCGGACCAGGTGACATTGTTATTGATCTTTTTAACTATATTATCATAATTTTTTAATTTTCTCAACAAATCGTCCCTGTAATAAAGTATTGCTTGTACTCTGTTCAAAGGCGCCGCTACCAGTTCTCCGTCGTAATAGCACGATTGCATTGCAGAATTTACTATTCTTCCTTTTTCCGATTCTGAAAAATATTTATCCAATGGTTCACACCATTTTGCAAATCTCTGAACCCAGACAATATCTACGGCAAATAAATCTATACCGTCTCCTCTGCCTCTAAGTGAACGAGCCAGCATTTCTTTTCTTTCATTGGTGCTGAAATCAAAATTTGGAAAATCAATTCCGATTACCCTGACTTTCCCTTCACGCATCTTGTTGTACTTTTCAATTAAAACTTTATGAGCAGCAGTAATTCTATCCGCAAAATAGATTTCAACCACGCCGCTGTCAGGTTTTCTGTTTAATGCGGAAAAAATTAAGATATAAGCAATCGTAACAAACAGCAGAAACAGCAGTCCCCACTTTTGTTTAATTCTAATGTTCATGATTTTAGAAAAAAGTTTTTTGTCCTCAGGTTTGGTAAGTTTCAACGTTTATGCCATCGTTTTATGAATTATTGCTTTAATTTTAGGTTTAAATCAATAAATGAAAAAAGATATTAATGGTTTTATTAAAATTATAAAAAGACTTAAAATAAGGAATTGTAAAAGAATTTACTCAGGTAACTTATCCTGAAAAACTATGATTACCAGTTTAATTTATAATTTCCGCAATAAATTTCTTTTATTAAATTGATAAAGAATTATTATGATAATAAATCATTAATTAAGTGAAAGAAAAACTTTTTGGGTGATTATTAGCTTTTTGTTTAGTTAAATAATTAAACGGGAATTTACAAAATGGCATCATTTCTGTCTTAATAAAATGCCGAAAAAGATAAGTTATATATATTATTTATGGAGCAGGAATATTAAAAGGGCTGCAGATCTTTTTATAAAAATCTGGATTGCCGTATTTATCACCGGCTGTTCAACATTTCTTTTCCATAAAACTCCCTCATATATTAAAGTAAACGGGATTCATTTTCAATTAGACGATAAACCTTATTACTTTCTCGGAACAAACCTTTGGTACGGCTGTTATTTGGGTTCCAGCGGAGAGACCGGCAATAGGGAAAGATTAATAAAGGAACTGGATTTATTGGAATCTTTGGGGATTACAAACCTCAGGATACTTGCTGCATCTGAAAAATCCGAAATCAAAAATTCACTAAAGCCGGCTATACAAAATTCACCCGGTAAATATGATGAAGATCTTCTTGAAGGATTGGATTTTCTTTTGAATGAAATGGGCAAGCGCAATATGTATGCAGTTGTTTTCCTGAATAATTATTGGGAATGGTCGGGAGGAATGGCGCAATATAATGCCTGGTTTCCAGATTCTGCATCTAATAAAACCGGTAAAGTTGCTGATCCTGAAAACCCTGTTTTCGGCTGGGGTGAATTTATGAGACTCTCCGCAACATTTTATACTAATGAAAAAGCCAACCGGCATTTCAAAGAATTTATAAGAATGATTATAACCAGAAAAAATAAATTCAATGATTATTATTATTATGAAGACCCGGCAATTATGGCCTGGCAGCTGGCAAACGAGCCGCGCCCTTGGGGAACTCCTGAACAGGTTGAAAACTATTACCGCTGGGTGGATACTATTGCTGCATTTATTCATTCAATAGACCCCAACCATTTGGTAACAACCGGAAATGAAGGCACAATGGGAAGCCTCGGATCAGAAGAATATTATCTGAATGCACATAAAAGCCGTTATATTGACTATATGACTTTCCATCTTTGGGCAAAGAATTGGGGCTGGTTCGATGCAAAAAAAATTGACGAAACTTATCCCTCCACAGAATCAAAAGCTGTTGATTATATAAAAAAGCATTTTAAATTTGCTCGTCTTTTAAACAAGCCTGTAACCATGGAGGAATTCGGAATGGCCAGAGATTCCGAGATTTTTATCCCGGGATACCCTTCAACGGCCCGCGACCGTTATTTTCAGACTATATTTCAATTGGTTTATGACAGCGCTTCCGCCGGTTCTCCTATTTCAGGAACTAATTTCTGGACATGGGGCGGCTTCGGAAGAGCAAGGCATAATGACTTTAAATGGCGGAATGGAGATCCTTTCCTGGGAGATCCTCCCCAGGAAGCGCAAGGATTGAATTCGGTTTTCGATACAGATTCTTCAACTTTAGCAGTTTTGAAAAAGTATTCACATCTGATGAATCTTCTTTGCGAAGGTACATTTTCCAGCTCAAAATAATTACTGGTTTATTTTGCTGGAATAAGCTGAAGAATGCTATGGTCAAGATTCTAAAAACATTAATTTAGTGAAAGAAATAAATTCAATTTTAGAAGAAAAGAATTAACAAAGGAAGTTAATGACTAAAAACAAATTCAAAAAAAAAGTAAAAGAGCTTTTTGAAAAGCACAAACAATTAATCCGGAAAAAAAATAAAAAATCGGATAAGAACAATGGTGTTTTTAGAAGATATAAATACCCTGTAATTACTGCTGAACATACGCCTGTTTTTTGGAGATACGATTTAGATTTTAATTCCAACCCTGATTTATTGGAGAGAATCGGAATTAATGCTGCGTTTAATCCGGGAGCAATTCTTTTTAACGGAAAATTTCTGCTTGGAGTAAGAGTGGAAGGGGCCGACCGGAAATCTTTTTTTGCGATTGCGGAGTCTTCTAATGGTGTGGATAATTTTAAATTTTGGGATTATCCCATTATAATGCCTGAAACCGAAATCCCGGATGTAAATGTTTACGATATAAGATTTGTTAAACATGAAGATGGATGGATTTACGGTTTATTCTGTACAGAAAGAAAGGATCCGAAAGCTCCTGCAGGTGATACTTCCTCCGCAATTGCTCAGTGCGGTATTGCGCGGACAAAAGATCTTAAAAAGTGGGAACGGCTTCCCGACTTGAAAACAAGATCCCCGCAGCAGAGGAATGTTGTTCTTCATCCCGAATTTGTAAACGGGAAGTATGCTTTTTATACGCGTCCTCAAGATGGTTTTATAGAAACAGGTACGGGAGGCGGAATAGGCTGGGGATTGTGTGATGATATTAAAAATGCTGTTTTAGATAGTGAATCTATTGTTGATGACAGGGCTTATCATACTGTCAAGGAAGTTAAAAACGGATTGGGACCGGCTCCTTTGAAAACGGACAAAGGCTGGCTGCAGCTGGCGCATGGAGTAAGAAACACGGCTGCCGGTTTGAGATATGTACTTTATCTCTTCCTTACGGATTTAAAAAAACCCGATAAAGTAATAGCCGCACCGGGAGGATATTTTCTAGCTCCTGAAGGAGAGGAAAGAATAGGTGATGTTTCTAATGTGGTTTTCTGCAATGGGTGGGTAGAAAAAGAAAATG
>JBLNGL010000067.1:0-5950 GCA_050264735.1 Ignavibacteria bacterium
GACCGGATAAATACCATTTATAGTATCTTTCTGGCTTAAAATTTCCCAGTCGACTGGGAAATTTTAAGCCAGAAAGATACTATAAATGGTATTTATCCGGTCCGTATAAAAAATCTTGCTGGACACGCTGACAATTCAGGCTACCCGGCGGTAAATGTGAACATAGAAATGACCCTTGTTACTCCATTGAATATCTCCGCTCCTGTACCTGTAATTATTGAATTAAGCTGGATACCGCCTGCAAACTGGAAGATTCCTCAGCCGGAAGGACCGACATGGCAGCAGCTGCTGCTTGATAAAGGCTGGGGATATGCATTACTGATTCCAACTAGTTTTCAAGCAGATAACGGGGCAGGACTGAAACAAGGAATAATTGGCTTAATGAACAAGGGGCAACCCAGAAAGCCTGATGATTGGGGAACATTGCGTGCATGGGCTTGGGGTGTAAGCAGGGCTCTGGATTATTTTAAAACTGATAGAGATGTTGATCCAAAACGGGTAGGAGTTGAAGGATTATCCCGTTATGGCAAAGCAGCAGTGGTTGCAATGGCTTATGATTCCAGGCTTGCAATCGGATTTATTGGTTCTTCGGGAGCGGGCGGTACAAAGATATTCAGACGAATTTTCGGAGAACAGGTAGAGAATTTAGCTTCATCTTATGAATACCATTGGTTTGCTCCAAACTTTATAAAATATGCGGGCCCGCTCACGCAAAACGATCTTCCGGTTGATGCACATGAATTAATTGCTTTATGTGCCCCCAGACCTGTATTCATCAGCGCAGGTTCTTCCACGGTGGAAGGAGGATGGGTTGATGCAAAAGGAATGTTCTTAAGCGGAGTACTTGCCGGTCCGGTTTACGAGCTTCTTGGCAAAAAAGGATTAGGTGCAGAAGAATTTCCGCCCCAGGAAACTTCTTTAACGGAGGGTGATATTGCATTCCGCCAGCATTCCGGCGGGCATACGGTTGTTCCCAACTGGCCTTACTTTATAAAATTTGCCGAAAAGTATTTTCCGAAATAAAAAATCGTTCGAAAGTATGAAGAAAAAGGAGATAGAAAATGTCTGATATTTATATAGTAGAAAAAATTCCTTCACTTGCCGGATTCGGAAATATTATTCCTGAAAAATATGATTATTATAAAAAAATTGTTGCTCCAGGTAAGAACCTGTTACTGAAAGGAGCTTACTTAAAATGGTACGAGCTTTATCCACCCGGATTAAGAATTAATGAAGAACAGGTTTCTGAGACCCGGCGGTTTTTAAATTCCGAAGCGGAGTCCGGCAGGCTTAACTTTAATAATGAGCTTGGTTTTGTAATACTGCACAGGGCAGGGGATTATTTGCTTCTTCTGCTTACCACCTGGCGGAATGTTAACGAGATGTGGGAATCTATTTATTTTAAAGATGCGGAAAGAGGGGATACTTTTAAGGAATTGAAATTTAATGAAGGACACAAAGGAACTTTTTGTGTGTGGGAACTTGGGATTGTATGGCATGAGCGGAATGCATGGCTGCATTTCATCCGGTCTGGAAGGGATGAAAAAGCAAAATTAAATTATATGAATGACAGATTCAGCGGCGAGATTTAAGAAAAAAATCACCGCAAAAATTTTTAAATAACTGTAAAGTTTCAGCAAGATTAATTATAGAATTCTTCCGCTTATTATTTATACAAAAAATTGAGATTCTGTTTTTTATTTTCTAAATTTGATCACAGTAAATCGGGAATAAGTTATAAATACTTCAATGCAGAATGATGATCCGAACCGGCTGATACAAGATCTCTTTTTGCTTCAGCGTGTGGGACAAAGACTCAGCTCTAATCTAAACCTTGATCCTCTTCTCGAAGAAATTGTCAACGATGTATCTCAAACTTTTGGATGCTCCCGTCTTGCAGTTTTACTAAAGGATAAGGAGACAAACGAACTTATTATTGGTGCAGACTGCGGCGGTGATGCGAATCTTTATATTAAAGGTGAACGTTTTAAAATAGGTGAGTACGGGATGGTAGGACACGTTGGCGAGACCGGGGAAACATATTATGCACCTGATGTAAACATAGATCCTTATTACAAAGTGAGCGACAGTCAAACCCGTTCTGAAGTGGACATTCCTCTTAAATCACGCGGAGAACTTATCGGAGTTTTAAATGCCCAGCATAAAAAGCTTAACGGATTTTCTTCTAACCGTATTAAGCTTCTCGAGGCACTAGCAGGTCATATTACAACCGCAATAGAAAATGCCCGGATGTTTGAAAGAGAACTGAGAGAAAAAGAACGAATGCTGGATGAATTAAATGAGGCAAAACAGATACAGCAATCATTTTTTCCGTTTCAGCTTCCGGAGGTGCCGGGCTTTGCGATTAATGGCTTATGCATGCCTTGCCGTGAAGTCGGCGGCGATTGGTATGATTTTATTTCATTTCCGGACGGCAAATTAGGAATCATAATTGCCGACGTATGCGGCAAAGGTATGGGCGCAGCTTTATTGATGTCCTCTACCCGGACTATCGTGAGAGTTATTGCTGAATCCGGTATTGCACCAGGTGAAGTTTTATCAAGGGTGAATTGGATACTTCTGAAAGATTTTCCAGCTGCAAAATTTGTTACAATGATTTATGCAGTCCTTGATCCGGGAAAAAATAATTTAACGTTTGCCAATGCAGGTCATCTTCCTCCCGTTTTGATTGATAAAGAGGGGGGACATTTTTTGGAAACCGACTCCGGGCTGCCTTTGGGAATCCATGAAGTTTCATTTTCCCAGCGCACGGTACTCATGAAAGAAAAAAGTCATCTGTTATTCTACTCGGATGGTGTTACCGAAGCGGTAAACTCAACATTTGAACAATACGGAGCAGCAAGGCTTTTGAATCATTTAATTAACGAACCTATTTCTATCGATAATATTCTAAATAATGTCAATAAATTTACAGCAGGGAATCCTTCTTTAGATGATCTAACAATGGTAATGGTATCTGCAAAAAAAATATAGTGTGTTTATCTGCTGGTAAATTCAGTGTGATTCGGTTTTTGGTTTCCAGCCCCTGCTCACTTCCTTAATGATTCTTTGAAAACTCAAATTCAATCTGATAATTCGATTTTTCCCCTCGAATTAATCAGTGATTTTTCATTATTTATTTATGCTTTTGAAAAACTTTTGGTTTTGATTTTTTATTTTCTAAATTTCAGCTGACTGCCTGGGGCAGGAATCAAAACTAGATTGAAACGGGTGGTGAATAAATTTAAAGAGGAATGTTTACCTTTAATCATCATTATTTAAATTCTATACAAAAATTCATCTTCCTTATATAAAATTTTGGAGGGAAAAATGGAAGACCGCATCACACTTAAAGAAGTGCTTCTCGAGCAGATTGAGTCGGCATACAATGTCACTGAAAAGCTTTTTCAAAAAGTTGATGACAGCGGACTAATGTGGAAGCCTCCGGCAGGAGAAAACTGGATGACTATGGGGCAGCTGCTGATGCATTGTGCAAATTACGGGTGCGGCAAGGCTGTTCAAGGTTTTACTAAAGGAGATTGGGGTTTTATTGAAAGGCCCGAAAGTAATGATTCAGAAACTGCAGCGCATATACCTTCGGCTGATATGCTCCCGTCAGTCAATAGTATTGAGGAAGCATTATCACTTCTTAAAGGTGACTGGGGATTGGCTCAGCACTGTATTGCTGAGACAGATGAAGATGAATTCTTAACAAAGAAAATCATTGCACCCTGGGGCGGTCCTGAAATATTTCTGTTCCAGCACTTGCTCCTTATGATCGCACATCTCGCTCAGCATAAAGGTCAGCTTTTCTATTACCTCAAGCTGATGGGAAAGGACGTGAACACAAGCGATCTTTGGGGAACATAAACATCAATAAAATAGAAATGAATGAAGGAAAAAGAAAATAAGAATATATTAAACCATGAAAAGAAAAAATTTTATTCTTTTATTTGTTTTATCAGTCCTGGGATGTGCAGAATCCAAGTTTATAAAATTTAACAGTCCGGAAATTTATTATGAGGGTAGAATAATTTATAAAGACGATGCTGCGGAATTAGCCTGGCCCGGCACATCCGTTACAATATGGTTTGAAGGCTCGGATATGTCCGCTGTTTTAAAGGATGCAGATACAGCCGATTATTATAATATAATTATTGATGATAAGGATATTTTTAAAATTCATGCCGATACTGCCAAACAGCGGTATCTGCTGGCTTCCGGTTTGCATTTCGGGAAACATAAAGTCCAGTTATTTAAGAGAACCGAATGGGACAAAGGAAAAACTTTGTTCTATGGATTTGAAACTTCCGAGGAGACTAAGCTGCTGCCGGTTCCTGTCCCGAAGAAAAGAAAAATAGAATTTTACGGCAATTCCATTACCTGCGGTTATGCAATCGAAGATAAAAGCGATGATTCCTGGTACGGCTATTTTGAGAATAATTATCTTACTTATGCCGCAATTACGGCCAGATATTTTGATGCGCAGTATTCATGCATTTCGAAAAGCGGAATCGGCGTTACAATTAGCTGGTTTCCTCTTTTAATGTCCGAAATGTATGACCGGCTTGATCCCACTGATTCAACTTCTAAATGGGATTTCACAAGATACATACCCGATATAGCAGTAATTAATTTATTTCAAAATGATTCATGGCTTGTTGAAAGACCTGATCATGAACAATTCAAATACAGGTTCGGCTCAAAAGCGCCCGATGAAAATTTCATTGTAAACTCATATAAAAATTTTGTGGGATCAATACGCGAGAAATATCCTGAAGCATATATAATATGTTCTCTAGGCAGCATGGACGCAACAAGGGAAGGTTCTCCCTGGCCAGGTTACATCAGGAATGCAGCATCTCAGTTTAATGATCCGAAAATTTTTACTTACTTTTTCAAATTCAAAGATACGGACGGGCATCCGAAAATTTCCGAACAGAAAGAAATGGCGGACAGTCTTATTAGGTTTATTGAAAAGAATATTAAATGGTAATGCTCAATTACCTTATGAAGTATAATTGAATGAATTTTTAAATTTATAATAACTTAATGGATCAGCACCATGCTTACGGATACAATTAATAACCTTCCCAGATATGACTCAATAATTCCTTATATAAAATCTATAGGCAGATACCTCGATAAAAATAATATTAAATTGCTTGATTCCGGCAAATATCCGATTGAGAATGAGGCTGCATATCTGCTTATTCAAAATTATACAACAATTCCTGAGTCGGATAAAAAATGGGAATCGCACCGGAAATATATTGACATTCAGCTGGTTTTATCAGGATTTGAGTATATCGGATGTTGTCCTGCTAAGTCTCTGATTCCTATCGAAGATTATAATGAATCAAAGGATATAATATTCTACAATGAAATAAAAGATGGTTTCAGCAGACTTTATATTCAGGCAGATACTTTTGCTGTTTTTTCACCGGGCGAAGCACACAAGCCGGGCTGTCATATTTCGGAACCTTCTGCAGTTAAAAAAGCTGTCTTCAAAATAAGCTATGAATAAATGTGCTAGTTAATTCTGAAATTCAGATTTCAGTTCAATATTTAATATTCAGGGTCAGATAACTTTAACAGATTAAAAAATTTATAAGCAAGATTTAAAATGAAAACTATTATAACAGCATTTGCGCTCCTTCTAATTACAACATCATTTGGACAAGGAAAATACCAGCATTATCCTATTTCTATGGCTGATATTAAAAACGTCGAGCTGACAGACAGCTTCTGGCTGCCTAAAATAAAAATTATACAAAATTCTACAATCCCCTATGGTTTTGCAAAATGTACAGCGGAAGGACGCCTTGAAAATTTTTTAATTGCAGGCAAGAAAAAGACGGGGAAAGTCCATGGAAAAATGCCGTTTGACGATACGGACGTTTATAAAATTATTGAAGGCGCGTCTTATTCATTGATCAGCGCTCCGGAT
>JBLNGL010000068.1:0-3329 GCA_050264735.1 Ignavibacteria bacterium
GAGAAGATTTTCAGCTGGATAATCTGGAGATAAAAACGGATGCAGCCTTTTTGGGCATAATCGGTGATTTTAATTCACCTGCAAAAAACGGCTGGATGCAGGTAGTTCCCATTAACTCTGATTTAGAAAACCTTAAAGTTCTGGTTCACAAAAACTTTTTATCAACGTTAAAAGAATAGATTCTTCTATTCATAAAAAAAAGATAAAGAATAATGAAATTACAAAAAGTAGTCTGGTTCGAAGGAATGAAGCTGGATCCGCATCATTTCCAGCAGGCGGACCGGTATAATCAATATTATGTTAATACTCGGATAAATAAAATAAATCCGAATTACTGGGGATTTACAGATTTTCAGCTTGATGAAGCTGCACTTGCCGGCGGAACATTCGGTTTAATTAAATGCTCCGGTATTATGCCGGATGGACTTCCTTTTGAAATGCCGGAAAATGAACCGCTGCCGATGATCAGGCTATTTGAAGAATTCTACTCCGCAACATCGGAAAAGCTGGGAGTTTACCTCGCAATTCCTGTTGAAAGCATCTCCGGAAATAATTGTAAAATCAATGGATCTCCGAACTCAAATAATTCAAGATTTACTCTTCAGAACATAGACCTTCTTGATTATAACTCGGGAACAAATCTGCGTTCAATCGGGATAGTAAAGCCGAATTTTCAATTGAAATTCGGCGGGGAATCGCTTGACGATTTCAGCACCTTAAAGATTGGAGAAATTTCCAGGAGCTCGGATGGAAAGTACTCCATGGATAAAAAATATATTTGTCCGCTGTTAAATATATCCGGACCTTTGTCCGATTATGCGGGAGAAATTCTCGGGTTGTTAATTTCAAAGAGCAAGGAGCTTAAAAGCCAGTCATTGATTAAGAAGCCGGAATTATCTTTAAACCAGGTTGAAATATTAATGATGCTGCAATCGGTAAATATTTTCATACCTTTGCTAAATTACTACCACCGGGCAAAAAACATTCATCCTGAAAATCTTTATGTGCTTTTTTTAAATATTGCCGGACAACTTTCCGGTTATTCAAATTCAGGTTCAAAAATTACGGATCTCCCATCTTATGATCATAAACATCTTACCGAAATTTTTTCGCAAGTTACAGATGAAATAAAAATAATGCTCAACGTTCAGAAAACGGTTGCAAGAAGAGATATAATAATTCCGCTCAGAAAGCATTCCGAGACACTATTTGTCGGACAGCTTTCCCCCGAGCATTTATCCGCTCAATTTTATATTGCCGTTCAGGGGGATTTACCCGAAAAGAAAATTATTACCGAACTGCCAAAGAACATAAAAGTTTCTGCGTATGAAGAAATATTTGCCGTGCATCAGGCCGGGATCCAGGGTGTAAATATCGAATATGCTGCCCGTCCGGCACCGGGGGTTTCCGTGAATGAAAAAGCTCACTATTTTAAAATTAATAAAGAAGGAAGATTCTGGGACAAAATAACTTCAAAAAATAATATCGCCTTCTTTATTGCCTCTGAATTTAAATCGCTCCAGTTGGAATTAGTGCTTTTACTTCCCGGGAATTAATTCATTTTTCCCGATCCCGTAAAAATTATTAACCAAAAAGATAAATGAAAAATATATCCCAGCAAGCTGATAAAAGAAAAACTCTCGCAGATATTGCTTCGGAATCTTTCATCCTGATTCTGCAGCTGCGTTCGACAAATGATTATGGAAATGCTTCTGCATTAAAAACAAAAGTGCGTGAAATGTTAGATAGAATGGAAAGAAATGCAAGAAGCTCAGGCATAGATAATGAAAAGATACGGCTCACAAAATTTGCATTAGCTGCTTTCATCGATGAAACAGTAATCAGTTCAAGCTGGGATCAAAAGGACGAATGGCTTTCCGAACCTCTCCAGATTTTATTATTTGATACTTTCAATGCCGGAGAGGAATTCTTTTCAAACCTGAATATTCTTAGGCAGAGATCCGGCACCAACAAAGAAATTTTAGAAATCTATTTTCTCTGTTTATCTCTTGGATTTAAAGGTAAGTATCAGCTTCAATCTCCGGAGCTTTTACGGAGAATCATTGATGATTTGAATATGGAACTCCACCCGGAAGCGCTGACTACAATTGAGAATTTATCGCCAAATGCCAAACCGCACGAAAATTTTATTAAAGCCGTTAATGAAGGATTGCCTATCTGGATTTATCCTGCCGCGGCAGTACTCCTGTGCATAATTTTCTACATAATAATGTCTACCTCTGTTTCCGGCAAAGCCGACGATGTAGTTGAAGGATTAATAAAGCTTATCGGTTAATTCGCTAATAATTTACCTGCATTAAATATTTTAGAATGTCTTTTTTAAAAAATCCTATTTTCCTTGCTGTCCTCGGAATAATAATTCTGCTGGCAATTATTTTTATCGGGGGTTCATTTATCGGATTATCATGGCTGATCCGGATAGGAATTGTTGTATTTATACTTCTGTTATTTATAATCTTCTTTCTCTTTAGAAGAATAAAAGCAATACAGAGAGCAGGTCAGATTGAACAATCGATAAATGCACAGACAGATATAAACTTGCAGAATCTAAGTCCTGAGAAGAGAGCCGAGATAGATCTTTTCAGGAAGCAGCTTGAATCGGCAATTTCATCATTGAAAAAATCAAAGCTTGCAAAAGGGAAATCAGGCAAAGCAGCACTTTATGCGCTGCCATGGTACATGATAATCGGCCCTTCTTCTGCCGGCAAGACAACAGCGCTCCAAAATTCAGGTTTGGAATTTCCCTTCGGCAAAGATGCTTTTAAAGGAGTGGGAGGAACAAGAAACTGCGATTGGTTCTTTTCTACTAAAGGGATTTTTTTGGATACCGCCGGAAGATATATTACTGAATCCGAAGACAAACCGGAGTGGATAGCTTTTTTGGAGATACTGAAAAAAAACAGAAGGAAGAAACCGATTAATGGAGTAATTGCAGCAATTAATATAGATGAAATAATTAATTGCAGCGTTAGTCAGCTTTCCGAGCATGCAAAAAGTATAAGGCAGCGTATCGATGAGCTTATTGAAACCTTGTCGGTAAATTTTCCTGTTTACTTTATCTTTACCAAAAGCGATTTGATTCAGGGCTTTGTAGAATATTTCGGCGATTTGAGCGAGATTGAACGCTCGCAAGTCTGGGGTGCAACATTCAGCTCTTCCGAAAGAATAAATCCTAAAGAAGAATTTAAAGCGGAATTCAAAAAATTATCGGCAAGAATCTTTGAACTGCGCTCAATTCGCTTAAGCAATCCCTTAAAACGTGAACAGAGAAAAAAAGTTTTCTTATTCCCTTATCAGTTTAATTCTCT
>JBLNGL010000069.1:0-6188 GCA_050264735.1 Ignavibacteria bacterium
AATTACTGGAAAAGCATATTGATTTTTCAGACAACTGGATTTATTCCAGGTTTTATAAAACTTTATCTGATTTAAATACTGCAATAGAAAAATTTGAATTGAATAATGCTGCCAAAATAATTTATTCATTTGTGTGGAGCGACTTCTGCGACTGGTACATCGAGCTCGCTAAAAACCGATTATATTCCGATAGTGAAGAGATAAAGTCCGCGGTTCTTACCCGTGCATTGAAAATTTTTGAAGATCTTTTAAAAATCGTTCACCCCTTCATGCCTTTTATAACAGAAGAACTGTGGCAATTAATAGAAAAAAGAAAGGATGGAGAAAGTATTTCAATTTCCGGATATCCCAAGGAAAATTCTGCAAAATTAAATGTGGAAGCAGAAAAAGAAATGGGATTTGTCCAGGATATTATTACTGCTTTAAGGAATATCCGCGGTGAAATGAATATACCCCCCTCAAAATATATTAAGGCTTTATTGAAGTCATCCCGCGTAGAAGATTACCAGCTGGATTATATTAAAAAGCTGGCAAAGGTTGAGGAGATCAAAGTTGATGCGCAACTTAATAAACCTAAAGCGAGCGCTTCGTCGGTTTTAAAGCAGTGCGAAATTTATGTTCCTTTAGAAGGATTAATTGATCTTGAAGTGGAAAAAAACAGGCTTCAGAAGGAAATAATAAGAATTGAAAGCGCACTTAAAGGGATAGAAAAAAAATTATCTAATCAGAAGTTCTTAGATAACGCTGCGCCTGATGTGGTTGAAAAGGAAAAATCTAAAAAACTTGATTGGGAAATCAACCTGGCAAAGCTGAAAGAGATTTATAATAACTTAATCTAATATTTATTTGTTCATCTACATCTTGAACTTTATCTTGAACTTGAACTTTATCTTGAACTTTATCTTGAACTTGAACTTTATCTTGAACTTGAACTTAATCTTGAACTTGAACTTAATCTGAACTTGAACTTAATCTTGAACTTGAACTTTTTCTGCAGCTTTCTTATAAATCTCAATTGTCTTTTCAGTAAGCTTTTCAATATTAAATTTTTCGACAGCTCTCTTCCTTGCTTCTTCTCCCAGGGCCTTCCTTTTTTCAGGTGAATTTATAAGCAGCTCGATCTTCACAGCCAAATCGATGGGATTTTTATTTTCAAATAAATAAGATGTTGAACCATCAACTGCTATGTCCAGTATTCCGTCCGAATTTGTGCAAACAGAAGGTTTTCCCATTGCCATTGCTTCAACCAATGCAATACCGAACGCTTCCGCATGGGAAGGAAAAACAAAAATATCCATTGCGGTAAGCACTTCAGGAGTATCGCTCCTGAAACCTGTAAATATTACATTGTGAAGCTTTAAGCGGTATGCTTTATTTTTTATTTTCTTCATGTATTCATTTTCGCCATGACTCGCTTCCCCGACTACTAAAAATTTCAGCTTAGGATGTTTTTTATTTAGTATCTCCGCTGCTTTCAGAAATTCTTCATGCCCTTTCCCGGGACTGAACCTTGCCATCATTCCGATCACAAGGTCATCATCTTTTAAATCAAACTGTTTCCTGATTTTATCTCCGCTTACCTGCTGAGGGTTAAATAAATTAGTGTCTATTCCGTTGTGAAGAAGCAATACTTGTTCTTCCTTCAATGGACATGTGTTTAAGAGATTTTTTTTAATTACACTGCTGATTGCCAATGCATAAGTAACTCTGCTGTAAATCCATCTGTGCAGGTAATCTTTTTTAATTATGAAAGAACCAACTTGTTTTGTAAGTATGAGAGGAATCCTGCTCCGAAGAGTTTTTAATGCTGGTACAAGAAGCCAAAGATCTTTTGAAGCCTGAGTGTGGATGATGTCATATTTACTTTTATTAATGAGGGCAATTATTTTAAGGGTAATAAACGGGTGAAAATAACCAGAAGCTTTTACCGGATGGATTATGGCTCCGGTGTTATTGGCTTCAATATGAATTCTGGATTCCGCAATGCAGAGAAGCTCCACATGAATATTTCTTTTTAAAAGCTGCATCACTGATGTGAGGGTATACATTTCCATCCCTCCCCAGCTTTTCGATAAACAGGAATACAGAACTTTCATATCAATTTACAAATTCAAATCTCAGTATATTTTTTTCAGTTCCGAATGTTTAAAATAATGCAGGAGTATTTCATCAAACTGGAAGCCCAGTGCAGACATTACCGCAGCGCCTATCTGACAAAGCCCTGCGCCGTGCCCCCACCCAGCTCCGTATAAAATAAATTTTTCCGGAATGCCGTTGCTGCCCAATTGTTTTTCTACTACAAAAGCGGAGCTGTAAAGATGACTTTTTGAAAGCATTCTTCTTATTTCCAGTTCTTTCCCGATGATCAATGATTTAAGTGTGCCCATAATCTTGAGTTTAATCAGCCTAGAAGAAGCACCTCTTTCTACAGGTATCAGATCGATAATATTACCGAAATCAATTCCGCTTTTGGTTTTAATAATTTCCGAAATTTCCTGCTGGTTATACTCAACCTTCCAGCGGTAAAAATCTTTCGTATTCTGATCATACTCAAGCAATGCCTGCGATAATATTTTTTTATTTGCAGTATTGCAGTAAGCTGGTGGTTTCCCCTTTACCCATTTCTCCGCATTTTTTTCATCTGAAAAATCGAAGCTGTAATTATCAGGCGGAAATTTATAATCAACAACAGAAGAAAGATATTCGTATTTAACAGGTTCCCATACATTTTCAAATGACTCCGTGATTCCTCCGCATGCCTTGGAATATCTTGTATCGCAGATTTTCCCCCTGTTTGTTAAAATTATGCCCTTGGTTTGCAGTACGGCTTGTTTTGCATTTTCAGTGGAAATTTTCGTAATGCCTTGATATCTCTGACAGTGGTCATCTGCGCAGATGTCAAAAAAAGCATGTTCTTCTCTTCCATACCATTTTATGAATTCTTTTTCTGTGCTGAAAGAAGTTTGGCTGCGGCTCGGACCCGGTTTTCCCTTCCTGGAAGTTTTTGATTTTTCCATTTGTGCAATCAGCCAGCTGCGGGAAATAATTGAGTGCGCCTTTAAGAGCTGCAAGGATGATTTTGAGCTCATTTCGGAAGAAATAACACTCTGAAGGTATTTTTCAGCGGTAATAATATTTATCAGCCAAATCTTATCTTTATCTTTTTTTAATTTTAAAGATCCGCTGAATCTTTGCTTTTCTTTTCTTTCCCAATGAAAATCAATACCGATAGTAACATTTCTGATTAAAAAGGAATCTGAAGGGGGATCAGTCGGTTCGAATACAATTTCATCGTTTATCTGAAACTGCTCATGATCATTTTTAAAAATAATATTGCTCCCCAGAAACTCTGCAGTAAAAGGTCCGTTAAACCTGTTCTGAAATCCCTGGCATTTAAAATCTCCGTAAAGTTCAAAATTAATTAATCTTCCGGACAGTATGCCCACTTGAACTTCAGGTTCTTTATTGAAGAACGTAATCTCTCTCTCCGGTTTATTATTCGATACCATGTAAAACTTTAATGCTCAACAAAAGGAAAATAAGAGCTAAAATATAACTATTGTTTATGCCATCAAGCAAAGTATCCTTAATTATTCACTCGCATAAACGGATTAAAAATTACCCCAAGATTTAAGCTCTTAAATCGAAATTGGGCGATATTGTTCCTGCGATTTTCATTATAAGAGATAAAAATGTTTATTTTAACAAATTAAAAATTTTTTAATCCCATTATATTAATTCACGAATGTCTTTAAACTCAAAAACGGTGACTATTATAGGATTCCCAATGGATCTTGGCGCAGACAGGCGCGGAGTTGATATGGGTCCATCTGCACTGCGGATTGCAGATCTGAAACTTAAGCTGGAATCTTTAGGTTATAATATTGTCGACTCCGGAGATATTAATATTCAAATTATGGAAAAGCAGAAAGTTTCAAATCAGAAACTGAAATATTTACCGGAGATTTTAAAAACCTGTAAAATACTAGCCAGGAAGGTTGAAAAAGTTTTAGACTTCGGCAGATTCCCTTTATGTATCGGCGGGGATCACTCTATGGCAATAGGTACAATTGCCGGAATTTCTTCTTACTGCAGAAAAAATAAATTGACTCTTGGAGTGATATGGATTGATGCGCACGCCGACATGAATACGGAAGAAACAACGCCGAGCGGTAATATTCACGGAATGCCGCTTGCTGCATCGCTCGGGCTTGGGAATGAAAAGCTCGTTAACCTGCTGGGATTCTCACCCAAGTTAAAACCTGAAAATTGTACTTTGATAGGAATCAGGAGCTTAGATCATCTGGAAAAAGCCAGCATAAAAAAACTTAAAATTCCGGTTTACACTATGTCGGATATTGATAAGCTTGGAATTCACCGGATTATTGTTAGAGTTTTAAAGCAGTTCAGGGAGAAAGTAGATCATATACACATCAGCTTCGATCTTGATTCAGTGGATCCGTCCGTTGCACCCGGAGTAGGCACGCCTGTACCCGGAGGATTAAGTTACCGTGAGGCACATCTGCTAATGGAATCCATCGCTGAATGCGGCTGTATGTCTTCACTTGAGGTAACGGAAATTAATCCTATATTGGATGATAAAAACAGAAGCGCATTATTTGCTGCAGATGTAGTAGCTTCCAGTATGGGGCAGAGAATTCTTTAATTCAATTTTAATATATGTAAAATAAATTCTTCCGACTAAAACAAAAAATAATTTTGTGAATAGACATCAGCCGGTACTTACTTACATTGCAGTTTTCTTTTTATTATCAATCATATTGAAATTATTCGGAATAATTAACTATACTGTAGGAGAGATTATCGGCTATGCCTTTATTTTTTATGGTCTGACACTTGTTTATACGACAATGGGGAAGAACAAAAAATTAGTTTTGTTTATAGGGAGTTCCCTGTTTTTAGCCGGAGTTTTTCTTTTCATAGTAAATAATTTTCAACTGACGGATTCTTCAAATTTAATTTTCTCTGCCCTTATTTTAATACCCGGGATCAGTTTCCTTATATTATTTATCGATGATTTTTCCCGCAAAACCTTTCTTTATTTATCGGCAGCTTTTACGATATTTGGTTTATTAATTACCATTAATTCGGGTTCGCCATCCTTTACTTCTTTTTTCAGCTCCATTTTTTATGTCGCATTGAAATATTGGCCGGTTGTAATAATAGTTGCAGGTATCATCTTAATTATTAAAAGAGATGAATTAAATTAAGATTCGGACACGGTTAAAGACGCTATTTTCCGCTGTCTGATGTTTTTATTATTTTGACTAATAAAATTCATATAACTTAGATGATTTCTTCCAGAGAAATAAGAAACCAATTTTTAAGCTTCTTCGAAAAAAAAGATCATAAAATTATACCGAGCGCACCGGTAATCCCTTTTGATGATCCCACCCTGCTTTTTACAAATGCAGGGATGAATCAATTTAAAGATGTTTTTCTCGGGAAAGGGTCAAGGGAATATAAACGGTTTGCAAATACTCAGAAAGTTATAAGAGTAAGCGGAAAACATAATGATCTGGAAGAAGTGGGGCACGATACTTATCATCATACATTTTTCGAAATGCTCGGTAATTGGTCATTCGGCGATTACTACAAGCCGGAAGCAATTGAATGGGCATGGGAGCTTTTAACTGAAGTCTGGAGGCTGCCTAAGGAAAGATTGTGGGCTACTGTATACAATTCCGATGATGAATCATTTGAACTTTGGAAAACAAAAACCGGTATAAACCCGGATCATATTTTAAAATTCGGGGAGAAAGATAATTTCTGGGAAATGGGCGAAACAGGTCCGTGCGGACCTTGCTCTGAAATTCATATAAATACCGGAACGAATTTTAATGACCCTTCTTATGTAAATGCCGGTAAACCGGACTGCATTGAAATATGGAATCTAGTTTTTATTCAATATGACCGCGATGAAAACGGGAACTTATCGGATCTTCCTCAAAAGCATGTGGATACCGGTATGGGCTTTGAACGGATTTGCGCAGTTCTTCAGAATAAATCTTCGAATTATGATACCGATATTTTCATACCGCTCATTAATAAAATATCCGAGATCTCAGGTAAAAAATATCAGGAAGAAAAAGAAAAAATCCCGATGAGGGTTATCGCCGATCATATTAGGGCTCTGACTTTTGCAATTGCTGACGGTGCATCTCCCG
>JBLNGL010000070.1:0-2553 GCA_050264735.1 Ignavibacteria bacterium
ATTCAAAAAGATAAGTTTTTCCGTTTATTATCGGGAAACTTTCCTGAATTAATTGAACATCATAATAATTGCTGCCGCCGTTATCTATGCTTACATAAAACTCGCCGTTAACAACAGATCCCTGGGCCTGGCCATTGTTCTGCAAATTAAAAATCCAGTTATCGGTTCCGTTAGAGAAATCTCCGTTGACAATAAAATTTTCACCAGCGGGTACAAAATTGACCACTACCGATTCCTGGTTTGAAAACGGACTTTCAATACCGCTGCTGTCCCTTGCAGTAACACGGAAGTAATAACGGCCGTTATTGGCGAGATTGGTTAAGTCAATGGATGTGCCGGATGTGCTGTCCAAAGGAGCTGTGGGATTCTGCGAAAGTCCGCCGTAGATTATATATTTCTCAACTTTTTTATCTCCGAATTTATTAAAAATCAGAGTAACTTTGTCGGAGTAAGATTCCGCAATTAAATAAGGAACCTTAACTACACTTTCCCAATCAAAACGGAATGCGCGGTAGCAGGGCATGCTTTGCTGAAAATTCGCCTGATAAACAACTTCGCCGGAAGGTGTTACTTCAAAGGCTTTAGGCAGCGGATTATCCGCCCAATCAACGAAAGTATTGCCATTTTCAAGCCGCTGAGCATTGCCCATCCAATGCGTAGAATAATCAGGACTATGACGGTATTCCCAGATTTTGGTTGCGGTCATGGCTGCGGTATCCATTTTAAACTCAACAACTCTAGAAAAATTCCGGAAATTACCGTTATCAAATATCGTATATTGATCTGGTTTTCCCGGAACAGGTCTCGCATCATGCTGATAGGAAATTCCGTATGTATCATTTGCCAATGTAAATTGATTATTCTCCCCTCCGAACCTCCATATTATCTCACCTGTTTTACGGTTAATTTTAGTTACTTCGCTTAGATGTCTGCTGGAGATTACAATATTGCTGTCATAGTCAATGGCAATTGAATTCATATGCACATAATCAATTGTATTGTTTGTGAGATTTTCGTGCACCGCATCGGTAATATCAAAATTATCCCAGCTTCGCCATTGAAATACCACATTATGGTTTTCATCAAGTTCCTGCACAGTATTGCCGATTACCGTAGCATTTGGATTACCCCCGCTTACCAATTGACTCATATCGACATTCTGATAATCTAATCCGATCAGAAAGAAGTGATTATCCGGCAATATTTGGCATTCATGTTCATCAGTACCGTATCCATTCTTACAGCGTAAAGTATCAATATTTACATATTGTGAATCCATTTCAACGTAGCTTCCTAAATCATACGCAAGCCTCGTTAAAGTTCCGGTAGGCTGAACTTTAAAATCCCTGGTTTGATTGCTATTTGGAAAACGTTTGTAGAAATATGGAGTGCCGTCATTTTCCAGAATCATCATGTAGGATGTGCCGCCCCAATTGGCAATAAAAATCTTTCCTTCAGCTGTTTCATTTGAAACAGTTATGTCCATTTTAGGGAAATCGGCCGGGACCGATACTCCGTTTATATTTTCAGTTTTTCCATATACTTCAACTTCAGAATCCTGTTGATAAGCAGCTTTCTGTTTTTCTATATCGGATACAGATTGGAATACTTTTAAATCATATTCCTTTAATGAGCTTGTCTCAAAAGAAAATGAATATTCATTTCCGTCTTTAAATAATGCAGATTTTATCGAAACATTTACAATTTCGGTAGCTTCAAAATTCTTGTCCGGATCAAATATTATTGTATTGCCTGAGATTATAGTTTTTCCTGTGTGATAGCCGCTCCTTTCTCCATTCACAATAAATTGGATTGAAGATTCATTTAATTTTAATTGCAGACTTTCATCCAATTTTAAAATTATAGTCGATTCAATATTAATATATTTTGAACCGGGGGAAGGATGGAGAAAAATAATTTCTGCAAGTTTTTTCTGAGCAGATCCGTATATCGTAATCCCGAATAAGAGAAAAGTGTAAATTAACTTGAGTTTCATAAAATCCTTACAAGAAGTTCTGCAATAGATTTTTCATCACACGGCTATGCCTTATCTCATTTCTAAGCATCACCCCTTGCCGAAAGTAGGAGGAACTAGAGGAATAAAATAAGTACTTATTGAAGATAAAAGATTAGCGAAAAAGAAGCAATGAAAATTAATGTATTACTTTGGAAAGCATCTAAAATCGAACATTTTTTCAGGTCTCAAATTGATCTCAGGTTATTTCTCAAAAACAGAAAATGCAGCTATATCATGTTTTTTACCTTTAAACTTTATCAAGCCGACAGATTCTATTCTGTAAGATTCATCGATGCATTTTAAAAAACCAAGCAGCTCTGCCGAAATTAACAAACCGCTCTCGTAGTTCCGCGCCTCTGCACATAGTCTTGAGGCTGTGTTGATTGTATCGCCATGATAAGCTATCTCAGATTTTAATCCTCCCACTTCAGTTACAATCGCCTCGCCTAGATGTATACCAGCTTTAAATTGAGGGAATGCATTATAAAGTTCCTTATACTTATCCATCTTGTTATAAATACTTTTTTTCGATTCGT
>JBLNGL010000071.1:0-5192 GCA_050264735.1 Ignavibacteria bacterium
TTTGATCCTGACCGCGGTTTTTTCGAAAATAATTTTGATTTAACTCTTTCAACAACACCCCCAGGTTTGATAATCAAGTATACTAAAGATGGTACGGATCCGACTAGATCATCAACTGCCATTCAGGGTACCTCACCTGTTATGATTCATGTGGATCCCGCGAATACCGAGGGCAGGGACAGGGCACCAGGCTATTGTGTGCGGGCTGTGGCAATTCAGGCAGATACAGCTGCCACAAGAGTTAAAACTCACACCTATATTTTTGTTAATCGTGTTGTGGAATTATCCCCCGATGGCTTGCTGCCCGGTCCCGAATGGTTAAGTATAAATAATGGCAGCGGACAAACTATTAGCTATGGTATGGATCCCGAGGTTTGCAACAACAGCCTGTATAAAGACAAAATTGCCGCTGCGTTTACTGACATTCCCACCTTTTCTATGGTCATGGATTTAAAGGATCTTTTTGATCCCCAGGCCGGAATTTATGTTAATGCAACAGAATACGGGCTGGAATGGGAACGTCCTTGTTCTATTGAATTGATTTATCCGGATGGGGCGGTGGGATTTCAAATTAATTGCGGTGTACGCATCAGAGGGGGTTGGAGCAGGAATCTTTCTAATCCAAAGCGTGCTTTTCGGTGGTTCTTTCGAAGCGAGTATGGAGAAGGTAAACTCCGTTATCCTTTATTCGGAGATGAAGGTGTTGATGATTTTGATAATATGGATTTACGGACAGCTATGAACTATTCATGGAGTTACGGTGCAGAAGGTCCTGAAAAAAATACATTTCTTCGTGATGAATTCTGCCGTGATTTACAGCGTGATATGAGACAGCCTTATACACGAAGCCGGTATTATCATCTTTATATCAACGGTACGTATTGGGGATTATATGAAACTCAAGAGAGATCCGAAGCTTCATATGCTTCGGACTATTTTGGCGGGAATCCTGAAGATTATGATGTTGTTAAGGTTAATGGTGGTTATGGGGGTCCCTTTGTCATTGAAGCAACCGACGGTAATCTGGATGCATGGCGCCGTTTATGGGAAGCCTCTATAGAAGGTTTTAAAACGAATGAGGCATATTATAAAGTCCAAGGTTTGAATCCGGACGGTACACGTAATCCTGATTATGAGGTACTACTAGATGTAGATAATCTCATTGATTTTATGATCAATGTTTTTTTTACCGGTGATGGTGATGCGCCATATTCGTCGTTTGTCAATGGTCCCAATAATTTTTATTCGCTCTATAATCGCAATGGAGTGCGGGGATTTGTCCATTTCCGCCACGATGCTGAGCACACGTTGGGCGCACAAGATTGGGCAGAAGATCGAACCGGTCCATTTGATATGAGTGAAGCTTTTGAAAAATCAAATCCGCAATTGATTCATCAAAAACTTTGTGAAAATCCATTATATGTGGATCGGTTTGCTAATCATGTTTATAAACATTTTTTTAATGGAGGTGCTGTAACACCGGAAGCAAATCTTTCGCGGATTCTGGCCAGAAAGAAACAAATTGACCTGGCGATCATTGCAGAATCTGCACGTTGGGGAGATTCAAAACGAGAACCAGCTTTTACTCGTGACGATGGCTGGATTCAGGCTGTAAATTATATTATTGAAGATTTCTTACCCGACCGCACTAATGTAGTTCTCAGTCAATTGCTATCAAATGGATGGTATCCTCAAATCGATCCGCCGACTTTTAACTCTGAAAGCAAATTAATCCCCAAAGGATTTCAATTAACAATGTCTGCACCTCGAGGTCAAATCTATTACACGACAGATGGTTCTGATCCGTATAAACCTCTTGATGCGTCGACAACCTTTTCAACTCTCATTACGGAGACTGCCGCAAAAAAAGTGATAGTACCTACGGCGGCGATACAAAACACATGGAAGCAATCTGTTGACTTTGATGATTCGGCATGGCGATCCGGCTCCGGAAATGTTGGTTACGAACAAGGGCAGGGATATGAAAATATGATCAACATCGATGTTGGTGCTGACATGGTTAATAAGAACACCTGCTGTTATGTGCGGATTCCGTTTTCAGTGGACGTGGCCTATCTTGACAGCATTAATATTTTAACTCTCAGAATGCGTTATGATGACGGTTTTGTGGTGTGGCTCAACGGGGAAAAAGTAGCCGAAGCCAATGCACCAAGCACATTATTTTGGTTCGGAAAGGCAACCGCCAACCATGAATCTGCAGGATGGGATAATTTTGATATTTCCGGTTTTGTCAATAAACTAGTACCCGGCGAGAATGTGTTGGCAATCCAGGGATTCAATGTTGACTCAAGCAGCTCGGATTTTTTAATCGGAACAGAGTTAGTGGCCGGAATATCTTCGAATTCTGGTAATATATCGGAAAATGTCCATCTTTACACAGAACCGTTGGTTATCGAGCAAACGACCCAAGTAAATGCCCGTGTTTTTGACAATGTGAATTGGAGTGCTGTTCATGAAGCCGAATTATGGGTGCTGCAGGGGATGGAAAATCTGCGAATCACTGAAATACATTACCATCCCTTAGATGATGACAGCACCGATAATGACGGAGAATTTGAGTTTATCGAGCTTAAGAATATTGGTGATGAAACACTGGATTTATCCGGAATGTATTTTTCCCGCGGCATTACTTATTCATTCCCGAACAATACAGCGCTTGGCCCGGGTGCGTTTATTGTAGTTGCTTCCAGTAAGGATTCTTTTTATACCAGGTATGGTTTTAACGCCTTTGATGAGTATGAAGGTCAATTAGATAACAGCGGAGAAACGATTGCCTTGAATACTGCCGCCGGAGATACCTTAATCAAAATTCTCTACAATGATAAATACCCCTGGCCCGAATCAGCAGACGGCAATGGCCATTCAATCGTTCCGCGGGAGCAAAATCCATACAAAGATCAAAATGATGCTGCAAACTGGATGGCATCTCATGAAATTCATGGGAATCCGGGCCTCAATAATATTTCTGTTTCGGTTCAAGAACCGCGGCAGCATGCAATCCCCGCTGAATATCAGCTAATGCAGAATTATCCGAATCCTTTTAATCCGGCAGCGCGGATAAAATACTCGTTGCCAAAGAATAGTTTTGTCACTCTAAAAGTCTATAATATTCTTGGACAGCAACTGAAAACATTGTTTGAAGGTTATCAGCAAAGAGGGAATTACATTGTAACCTTCGACGGCAGCGGATTAGCAAGCGGAATATATCTTTATCGTTTGACGGCAGAGCATCCCGAATCAAGCCTGCCTGCCGGCAAGGCAGGTTCGGGACAAGTTTTTACGGATACAAAGAAAATGATTCTTCTAAAATAAGGACCCGTGTAATGTTTTTTCTAAACATTTGATTGAATTTATTCCGGTTTGAAATAAAAAAAATAGACTAAGGCAAGGTGATCTCTTCTACATTGTAGAGGCTCATCTCTTTTTCTTTCCCTTTTAACTTTATTGTAT
Source organism: Ignavibacteria bacterium (assembly GCA_050264735.1). Classification (GTDB taxonomy): domain Bacteria; phylum Bacteroidota; class Ignavibacteria; order Ignavibacteriales; family Ignavibacteriaceae; genus DATKLQ01. The sequence continues at coordinate 3,472 of JBLNGL010000071.1, forward strand.
CTATAAAATCCGCATTAAACATCGCGCTCATCTCAATTTCATTTTTCAGATCTTCTGAAATTAAAAAAGATTTTCTGAAAGTATTACATACACTTTGTATCCTTGAAGCGGTATTGATAGTATCTCCATGATAAACTATCTCTCTTTTGAAATCGCCGACTTCAGCAATAGTTATATCTCCTATATTCCCGCCTGCTTTGAATTCGGGAAGAAAGTTATACTTATTTAAATAGTATTCTTTTCGATTTTGTAATCGTTTCTGAAAAGTAAAAAAGAATTTAATACAATTATTATTTCTCAAGCCTTCTTCACTTCTCCAGGTTAACACTACCTCATCCCCGACATACTGATATATCTCGGCATTAAATAAAGGAATCACTTTATTCACATCGCCGAAACAATCCTGAATTAGTTCACTGAACATCAGACTGCCTAATTTTTCTGCATAAGTTGTAGAATCTTTAAGATCCATGAATAAAAATATTCTTTTCTCAATTCTTGGTCTTCGAAACTTACCCAATAACATAGGTATTATAATTCCGGGACCAAACTTAGTGTTCATTTGTTTAATAAAAGTTATAACAATTACCATCATAAAAGTGTAGATTGTTGATGCATAGAAAATATTCCCGGTAAACAGTTCGGTATATTTTATCAGCGGACTATCTAAAAAATCTGCTTCTAAAGAAGTTACAATGGCATAACCGGTATAAACAACCAAAAACCAGGCACCAACATAAAGCATCCCCTTAATAAGAATTTCGATTCCAAGAGATTTGCCTCGTAATTTTTTATCAGCAAAATAATCTATTATCCCAAGAGTTGAACCGAAAATTATTCCTGCAATTATTGCTATTATAATATTCTCGCCAATATATACCTCAACTTTATGAGGATATAGACTAGTAACAGCTTTTGTAATGAAGTAAAGTAAGACAAAGAATATCAGGTATGCGATAATCCAAAAATTTACCTGTGTGCCGATATCTAAAATAAAACGATATCTTAGGTAATACCTGCGGGCAAGGGTTGTATAATCAGCTTTCATTAAGACTTATTTTTTAATCAAAATTTTTAAAAACTCTTTTACATAGAAAAATATAACTCCTTTTAATGATAGTTTTTATATCTGTAGTGATTTCTTCTTATTTAATGTGTAGCTAAGCAATAGCAGATACGGATAAAAAATGTCCGGATAAACCACTCAGAATGTATGATGATCAACTGATTATATTTTCTTCGAGTGTTGAAAAAATGTTGGTGTGTTTATTATTAATTAGATCATCTAGTTAAGAATTTTTTAAAGGAATCGTACTTGGTTTGTATTGAGGGGCATTACTATCTAAACAACTAAGGAATTAGAATCTATAATTAAAAATGAATTAAATAAATGCATAAAATATTTATGAACTGAGTCCTACTTTTTTCATAAGAATTTTGAACCGTGGATCTGCCTGAATATCCTTCCAATCGGGATGTTTTCCGATAAAAAGAATTCCCCCGCTTCTTTCTTCAAGTGCTTGTTCCAAATAATAAAACACCTTATCATAATCTTTAAGCGCTTTGTAAATTAAAACAAAGTCAAAATTAAAGGAAGTACCGGGATTTGCTGCTTCTCTTTCTTTTAATATTCTTATACACTTTTCAACTTCATCGTACTTACCCATTAGAGCATAAATAACTCCGAGCGGTGCCTGCCCTTTTAAACCTATTGTATCTCC
>JBLNGL010000072.1:0-6190 GCA_050264735.1 Ignavibacteria bacterium
CTCTACATCATTAGTAGATCCGTCATCTTTGGTTTGCACATAGTAATAATAATTGAATCCGCGCAGAGCCGTTTTATCATCAAAAGAATTCACAACATTACTTCTATCACACTCAAAAATTTTAGTAAATGATGTATCAAATCTTCCTTCTGCTCTGAAAACTCTGTACCCATTAAAATTAGGTGATGTTTCTGCGCTGTTAGACCATGTTAACCTAATTCTATCTCCGCCGGAGGACACAACAAAATTATCCGGAGGAGGAGGAGGCTGAGGTATAGCATAATTTCTATTATAATTGTCGATAGCTCTTCTGAAAGTCTGGAATAATGAATCTCTGCCGGAAAACACCCAGCTGTTTTTATAAACATCCCGATCGGTTGTTGTAGATCCATTGGGAAGTCTGAATTCTGATGTGTTATTTTGAAACCAATTTCTGGCTACCTCTAAGTTCTTAGCCCGGCTGATGCTGGCAATTGCTTCAGCAACTACAATACGAACGCTATCACCGGGGGCAAGAGTGTAAGGTCCAAAACCTTGACCCATTAGATATCCTCCCGGATCTGATCCGAAGGTATTAGCATAGGCAGTCGGCATTCCTGTTAAGGGATCTTTACCTACTTGTTCTGCCATTGTTTGACCAGGATGTCCTGCAGACATAAAATTGGTATACTTCTGCGACATTCTGCTTTCTACATACTGCCCCCCGGCGGTATTAGTCAGGTTTGTGGTAGCATCAGCTCCCTGAAACGCAGTAGTAAAAGGTTGCGATCTATTATCAGCCGTATTACCCGGTCCGGTATCAGCATGTAATACAACCATTCCTCCGAATTGAGTTCCGGCGAGGATCCAAACATTTTGAACATTAGGACCCGGAAGCCCAAAATCAGAAGCCGGGCTGCCGAATAATGTAGTGGAGCATGGGCCATAGTACCCAAAAAAGGCCCGGAAATTATTTGGTGCAGGGAGTGTATGAACTTCATCCTGCCCGACAACATCGAAAATTGTATTCCTTCCCCAAGAACTAGCAGCCGGAAACCAGTCGCCTCTCCCGGTACCGTTATAAGATTCCCCGGCAAAAGAATAGCGGGACGCTAAATAAAATATTACACCTGTAAGTGTTTTGTTTAATTTCTGCTCGGCGGTTCCGTCAATTATTCCTGTATTCTTCAACGTATACTCATAAATATAGTAGTTATCATTGTACTGTTGGGAAAAGCCGAGTATTTTCCTTGTAACTGTAACACCGATGCTTGTATGAAACTGATTAACAAGCATTCTGTCAGGTAATAATGCAGGATCTTCAACATCAACTTCATCTTCAAAATCGAGGGCAGTTGAATTATTATTATCGACAAGAACAGTGGGATGATTGAACTTAGCAATCATTTCAATACCCACATTACCAACGTTTTCATCGGCGATTATTTCGGTACCCGAATATACTGCAGCCGGGCCGCAGCTTACAACTTTATGTGGATAAGTAATGCCTGTAACAGGATCGTCAAAATTCGTGGTTCCAATCCATAATCCTTTAGAAATCTTAATTCCCTTCATTCTGTTATTGTACTCACCCGTATATAGAAGACCGTCAATTTGATCCTGAGCCACATAAGTAGTTCTATCTCGTCTGAAATATTCTCCTTCAGCTCCAAAATTTGAAAACCAGGATCGCAAACCACTGACCGATATATATTTTATAACGTGCGACTGTGTTCCCTGAACTCCCGCCTGCGGCATTAGCTGCTGTGAATCAAATAAGAAAAATGTACAGCAGAGGGAAGCAACGATTTTTATTTTTAAGAAATTTTTAAGAATCATTTGATTTTACCTCTTGTTATCCCAGTTCTATTAATTATAATTTGAATGATAAATTAATTCCAAAGAAAATTTGTCTCGGATCCAAATAATTAAATGATGTAATATTCGGCATATCTATATATGCTTTATCATCAAGAATTTGCTGCATCCGGCTGGCATCAACCTCCGACCATGTACCATTTGCATATTGCATATATTTTCCCGTTGGTCTATCATAATATATTGCCTGAGGACGTATATTGGTTTCAGCATTTACATTGCCGCTAAGTTCTATGGGCTGGTAAGCAACGCCTTCTTTACGATAATCACCAACACGATCATCTCCAGGTATATTATTGTAAGCATCGCTTTTCGGCAGGTGCAAAGACTGCATGTAAAATTGCTGATCAAACGGATCATAGAAGCTGGCGCCTGACAACCTCTTGGTGTTCAACATATTCCTCATATCCATAAAAAGCATTACCGTCAGGTAATTAAAATCAAAAGTTTTATTTAAACGCAGATCAATGTTAAAATAATCTGCAGTCTGAACATTCCGCACAATATTGGCTATTTCCCTGACATTATTCGGATTATAGTTTATATATTCACCGGATCTCCAGTTGGCAAGTACTGTCAAGGACCAATCTCCAAGAGGCTGAATTCCTGACCATTTGGGACCGTAAGTCGAAGGAGTTAAGAAAGTTAAACTGGCATGAGTCCGCGGCTGAGGTACAGGTTTCTGCTGGTAATAGTTTTGCGTGCTTTGATCTATTATTCTCTGATCGGCAGGATTATCATTCACGCGATTGCTGCCGAATGCACCGTTAGTAGTAACAAGGTATGTAAATGTTATAAATCCTCTTATCCAATCACCGGCAGTTTTCTTAGCAGTAATTTCGAATCCTCTTACATCCTGGTAATTATCATTTGTTGCTTTGAAATATCCAATACCTTTTCTCTCGCTGGTGTACTGAACATAAGCCTGAACATCTGTAATATCTCTATAGAAAGCCTGAATCTGCAATAAATATAAATCAAACAGAGAATGATCATAACCAAGCTCATAAGCGATAGTTTTTGCTTCAACTAAATTAGGATCACCGATATTGGATAAAGCACCGCTTCCTCCCCGTCCAATTCTAAAGGTTTCCTGATAAGCAGGATTTTGTTTAAAATGTCCGTAATTAAAATAAAGTTTAGAATCCTCAGTAATTGGATGTGATATACCAATTCTTGGGCTCAGCGCAATATCAATTTCTGATTTCTTGGTAGGATAATTAATGCTTGGATCATAATCACTGGAATAATATCCTTTATCGAATGGATCAACGTCGACCCAACTTGTATTAGGATTGCTTACATCCATTCTTAACCCGACATTCGCTACAAACCCGAGCATTTCTATTTTATCCTGTATATAAGCAGAGAATCTGTACGGATTCCAATCCTCTTTTACATAATTTATATCGCCAAAAGCGGGGCTTACTTTGCCGTAATCGAGATTTAAATTATAATAAGCAAAATCAACACCGAATTTAACTAGATGCTCCTTTGTTACCTGGCTGGTTAAATCAAATTTGAGAGTATAAGAATGTGTCCTGCTGGAATCACGCATTTGTGCCGAATGGCCTCCAAAAAACATATTTGCATCTCCAATGCCGGACTCCGCTTGCGAGCTCCAGCCATAGGGAGCTTCATCAACAAAATAGCCAGGGATTATTTCATATATTTTAGATGTATCTCTAGCCGGCAGCGGTCCGGTTTCATACTCACGGTTTACATTTTCAAAACTAACCTCGTAATATGTTGATTGATTTATAAAGTCGGTTAATTTTCCTGAAACAGCAACATGACTTACTTCAGCAGGGCTATACCAGGAATCGGTAAAAATTCTGCTGGTTCTGCCGTCGCTTAGTTGCTGTGCAATGGAAACAGGAGATCTCAAAAAATCTGTAGGATTCCAAAACTGCACACCGTTAATACCGAATTGTGTATTATTGAACTGAGCATCATCCGCATTCATTGCAACATTATAAGATTTGCCGACAGAGCCCGAAACCATTAATTTCATATCTTTTGCAAAATCCGAATTAATTTTTGCGGAAAAAACATACTCTTGATAATCATCTCTGCTGAGAGGCACAAGAAGCATTTCTCTATCAAACCAGAAGCTTGTAAAAAATCTTAAATTTCCCAAGGATTTTCCGATATAGGGTACCGGACCACCGAAACTAGCATCAATATTATAATCGGGCTGATTTGTTACCGCGGTCCTTCTGTGTTCCCACATCCACTGACGCTGTGCAGCAGCAGGGGACAAATCATTATTCGGGTTATCATCCGATAAAAGCCGTTGAGACACGCTATTCCAGCCTTCAAATACAGGATATTGACGCCTTGTATATTCATCCCATGCTGCATTTGTGCCGATAAATGCAACTGACGGGTCTAAATATGGACGATTCCACATGGAATTCGGATCATATACCGACATCCCAAAATATTTAGGGGTAGGAGGACTGTACTTCAATTGTATAGATCCAAAATAAGAACTTTCATCTCCCTCTTTCGAAACAATATTGATAATACCGGAACGTACCTGCCCATATTCAGCATTAAATCCACCGCGTTCAACGGAAACTTCCTGGATTGATGTTAGAGCAACAGTTGTGATAGGTCTGTTATTAGCAGGATCACGCAGAGTAACTCCATCTATTTGATAAAGCAATTCATCCGACTGACCGCCTCTAACTACGAAATTTTCCTCAACCCCGGCTTGAAGACTCACAACTTCGCCGATGGAGGTCACTGGTAATACCTCCATTTCTTCCGGATTTACAGCAGCGACGCTAGTAGATACGTCTTTCTTAACAATATTTCTCTGGGCAACTACAGTAATGTTTTCCATTTCAATTGCAGCCGGAATAAGCTGAATATCAACCGGAGAAGTTTGATCTATATGCACAGGTATATTATTAACTGTTACCTTTGAATAACCGACCATACTTGCAACTATCGTCTGAGGTCCCGGGGGGACTTGAAGAATTGTATAATAGCCTTCAATATCGGTTGTAGAACCGAGAGTAGTCCCTTTTACTACAATGTTAACACCGGGTAAAGGCTCCCCTGTTTCTTTATCTGTAACTTTACCGGCTATTTTTCCCGTAGTGCCAGCAAAGTTAACATCTGCAAAGATTGACAAGACAGATATTAAAAAGATGAAAATCCGGTATTTATTAGATAGCATAAGATTTCTCCTCATATTGGATTCTTTATGAAATTCTTTTTTTATGTTGGAACATTTTTTTGTCAATGAATCAAATAAAAACTTTACTGAACAAGTTCCAGATATATTTAATTCTTAGAAAAAAAATTTTCACTGTCTTCAGTGAGCCAAATACTATATTCTGAACAAACTTCATCCTGCTGATTGTAAACATAAATATTCCGGACAGTATAAATATGAAAACACAAAATTCAAGGAAATTGGAGTTTATATACCAGGAAATAAGGCCGCTGTTTAAAAAACTATCATTGAAAAATATTTCCATAAAAATGCGTATAACTATCAAGGCTGAAATTGTAACTAAAGTTGCCAATGCTGAAGCACCATTAATGCTGTTGTTCAGCAGGCTGACAATAAAGACTGCGGAAATCATTGAGATAAAAAAGCTGAATGCCTTTATAAGCGACAAACAGAACTCAAAATTTAATCCCTGAGCAACAGGAACCAGCATAATGGAAAAGATCAGCAAGACTATTGTTGTCATCCGGCCAACTAGAATTAGTTTTCTGTCGGATACTGATGGATTTAAGCTTTTATAGAAATCAAAAGTAACCAGAGTTGATGTGCTGTTAAAGAGGCTGGCAAATGAAGCGGTTAATATTGCTGCTACCCCAATAATTAATCCGCCGCGCAAACTTTCGGGAAGTATCCCTGAGTAAAAAATAGTATTCAAAGATTCTTCCGATGATGCCCCTTCAAACAAGTTGTAAATTACAAATCCAGGGAGAATAAAAATTAAAATAGGAATAATTTGGAGAACTGCGGAGAGAAGAGCAGCTTTTCTTACAGATGAAATATTCTTTCCGCATAAAATTTTCTGTACCATGCATTGATCTGTACACCAAAACCAGAAGCCCAGGATCGGAAGTCCTATAAAAATTCCAGTCAAGCTTAACTCCGGATCGTTAACAAATCCGAAAAAGGAAGAAATATTTGTATCAATTAAATTTCCACCTTCGCCCTGGTAAATAAACCATATCAAAAAACTTGCAACACTGATTATCATTAAAAACATTTGAATTATATTAACATAAATCTCAGCCTGGAGACCGCCGACTATTATATAAATCCCGGTTATTATCAGGAAAAAAAGAAGTGAAGAGT
>JBLNGL010000073.1:0-5979 GCA_050264735.1 Ignavibacteria bacterium
CAGTAAACGAGCTGAGTGAGGAAGAATTATACAAGCTCAGAAGAAAATTCGGATTCCTCTTTCAGGGTGCAGCCCTTTTTGATTCAATGACAGTCGAGGAAAATGTTGCGCTTCCGCTCGTAGAATCGGGACAGGCTTCGGTAATCGGCGGCAAAGGATCAAAAAAAAAGGAGATGTATAAGCTAATTGAAGAAAAGCTCGAGATGGTAGGCTTGCCCGGAATTCAAAAATTAAAACCTGCCGAGCTTTCCGGCGGAATGAAAAAGAGAGTAGGACTTGCCAGGGCGCTGATTACAAATCCCGATTATATTTTTTACGATGAACCCACAACTGGCCTGGATCCGATAATGGCAGATTCGATTGATAACCTGATTAAGGAATTAAGTGAAAAGCTCAGCGTTACATCGGTTGTAGTTACTCATGATATGTACAGCGTAAAAAATGTAGCCGATAGAGTAGCTATGATGCACGAAGGTAAAATTTATTTTGCGGGTACTCCCCAGCAGTTCATTGATTCCGGGGATCAAGTAATTACGGATTTCATTAAAAGAACGGAGGTTTGAATAAGTAAATACTATATTTTTTATCACAACTCATTACTTTTCTAATATTTAACTTTGATTCATGGAGGCAGGTGCGAAATTATGAACAAGGTAATAGTTATTGAAGAGAGAAATAAAGCCAGCTTGCTTGAAAAGGCTGTGAGGAAATTTTTCACTTCAAATTCATTTAATTTAATTACCGCGCAAGGATTAATCCATCTAATACAAAGCGAACTTCCTGATTTTCTTTATATTGATTTAAAACAACCCGTAAACGAAGATACAATGATGAGGATGCTTTGTCAATTGGACGAGAAAACCCGTTTACGGGTTACTATCTTCAATGCCGGCTCTTTTAGGTTTTTTGTATTCAATCTTATTCCTTTCGACTTTATAAAATTTTTCATGAGCAGCATATTCGGCAGGGCACAAGAAAAGATTGAACATAACACTGTTCATTGATTGCAGCTTTATTTTTTTTATTCTTCCGATGTGACCTGTACATCAATCCCTCTCTTTTCCTATTTTTAAATCAAATCAACAAAAAATATTTTGCCATGGAAACAAATGTTTCAATTGTGGAAATAATTCAGCTCATGCTGGCTCCCGGATTAATGATCTCCGCGTGCGGACTTCTCATCTTAGGCATGAATAATAAATATTCGCTGATTGTTAACCGGATCAGACTTTTAAATGAAGAGCGGCGCAGGAGCCTGCTTAAAGCTGCCGGGAAGGAATTCAGCTATGAAGAAAATTTAAGAATTGAAAGTATCTCGCTTCAGCTTCAGGAGCTTGCTTCAAGAGTCAGGATCGTACGTAATGCAGTCCTCTGTTATACGATCGCAGTTGCACTGTTTGTACTGACTTCTCTGCTGATCGGGATCCAGTCTCTCCTTGTTCCCGGCAGGATTACATGGTTAATAACTTTATTATTCCTGCTGGGAATGATTTCCGTTTTAGCTGGGGTAATCTATGCAGCTTACGAATCAATTAAGGGTTACGCAATTATTCAGCTTGAAGTTAAAATTGATGAATGATAAAATAGCTTGGTTATAGTTGGAATTTTGAGAATTAGGAAAAAATGAATTTTAACATGTAGGATATTTCACAAGGTTTCCTTAAGGGTTACTAGTAGAGAATATTTAGATTAGATTTTATTTCAAGTGAATGAAAAATAAAGATCTTTACAATCCTAAAGATTTTCTGCAGCCGGGAAATATGCTCCGTCTTTACGCAAGCGGTGCATTCCCCATGGCAGATGATTCGGGGGAAATAAACTGGTATATGCCGGAAATCAGGACAATCATTCCGCTAAATAATTACAACTATCCCCGATCTCTTAAAAAAGTAATTCAATCAGGAACATTTGAGTTTAAGTATGATTCGGATTTCGCCGCAGTGGTAAACGGTTGTGCCGAAAGGGATAAAACATGGATCAGCAAGGAATTAATTCAGGCATATAACCGGTTAAAAAAACTAGGCCATGTGCATACTGTTGAAACCTGGAAAAACGGAAAATTAGCCGGGGGATTGTACGGAATTACTTTCGGCGGAGCTTTTTTCGGTGAATCGATGTTTTCAAAAGTGCCTCAAGCCTCTAAGGCAGCTTTGATCAAATTAATTGAACATTTGGTAGAAAAAAAATTTGTACTCTTGGATGTTCAATATATGACTCCGCATTTGAAAATGTTCGGTGCTGTTGAAATAGGTTTTGAAGAGTATACAAAACTGCTGAATGAATCATATAACAGAATTTGTAAATTTTAGAAGCCTCACCCAAACTCTCAAAGGGAGAGGGCTTTGAGTCGTAAAACAGAATTCCTGTCTGTTGCAGAAAAATTTAATACTAATAAAGTTAAATAATTTTAGATTTACGATTTACTTCGTGACTTAGCATTAGCCTTTTTCTGTTATTCTGTTTTGCCGAATTTTTAATCATCTCAGACAAGAATGTCTGAGTTACTTAATCAGTATTAATTTCTTCTGCGGATCAGAAATAAATTCACATCCGTTTCTAGTAACAACTACTTCTTCTTCAATAGTTGCCGTACCATAATCTTTTACGGTAAGGCGAGGTTCGATGGTATATACCTGCCCTTCTTCAATTTTTAAGTAGGGAGAATTTCCATAACGCTCCCAGCCCGGAAACAAACCGCTTCCTCCATCATGTACTCTTCTCCCGACTTGATGTCCTAAACCATGAGGGTATTCTTCATACCCGTTTTGAGTTATATAATTTCTGGCAATACCATCTATTTCAATTCCCGTTGCTCCCGGTTTAAGGCTGTCTGCAGCTTTCTGAATTGAATCCCGTATCACTTCAAATCCTTTTTGAACTTCAGCAGGAGCCTTCTTTTCATTCTTCTTCAAAACATACCAGGTGCGCTGCAGATCTGAACAGTAGCCTTTATACTTAATTCCGAAGTCAATATTGACCAGATGTCCTCTCTTCACTTTTTGATCTGTCGGGCCTGTATGTGCACTGCCCGATTCAGGTCCCGTAAAAACTGCCGGGCAGTGATCCTCTTCCCAGGCAAGCTCGTATCCTTTTTCTTTTACAATATTTAAAATGAACTTTGCAATATCTTTTTCGCTTTTTCCCGGATTAATAAACTTTGTCACCTTGTTATAAATCTTCAGAGTTTTATCAACCGCTTCTTTCATAATCTCAAGTTCTTTTGCCGATTTCCTCCCTCTTAATGAAGATATTATTTCTTCGGAGCTGATTAATTTATTTTCAAAACCTGTTCCTTGCAAGTAATCGAGCAGCATCAGGTACATCCCGTAAGTCAGGCCGTCGGCAAGAGTAGAATTTTTTGAAAAATTTACCGCAATTTTATTCGGATTCTTTTTAGATAAATAATCAAGCAAAGGTTCTTTAATCGATTTGAGATACCCGATGACTTCTTTATAAACTCCCGGTTTTTCGAAATTCTCCTGCTCAAGTGAGCCTACAATTGCTGCAGTTGAAGCATCTCTGTTTATAAAAAAAGCCGACTGCCAGGTGCAGTTCCCGCCCACCACCAATTCTATGGAAGGATCCGGAATTATCGGGCTTTCCCTCACAAAAATCAGCCAGGTGTCAATATCTTTTTCATTCAGAATATCTTTGGCCTGCTTAATTTTTTCTTTTATTATTTCGTAATTCATTTTTGTTACCCTTTATAGATATGACAGATTTCCAAAATCTGTCATACCTTCTTCTTCAGATTTCCAAAATCTGTCATATCTTTTTCTTCAGATTTTTAAAATCCGTTATAGCTGAATGCAAATCTATTTATACTTTTTTCATGAAGCAATTTTCTATCCGGATTGAAAAAATTGATGGGTTTTTGAGAAAATTAATCGCTAATTTTAATGAAATAAAAAATATTTGGAAGAAAAAAGTTATTTTGGACTCTTCCCATGGCAAACCCTAGAAAGCTTTTCCGTTCCGATAGTAACGAGCAGGGAGAGCTGCTCAAAAAGAATTTAATCCTGCAAAAATCAAACCTTATAGAGTTAAAAAATAAAAATTAGAGGAATTATGTCTGAATATGTAACGAATTTAATGAACCAGGTTAAAGCACTGAATCCTAATGAACCTGAATTTCATCAGGCAGTTGAAGAAGTGACGCAATCATTAACCGTGGTTTTGGACAGACATCCTGAATACCGTTCTGCGAAAATTTTGGAAAGAATGGTTGAACCTGAAAGAGTTATAATCTTCCGTGTACCATGGATGGATGACCAGGGTGAATTTCACGTAAACCGCGGTTTCAGGATCGAAATGAACAGCGCAATAGGGCCGTATAAGGGAGGACTTAGATTTCACCCTTCGGTGAATATCGGCATATTAAAATTTTTAGCCTTCGAACAGGTTTTTAAAAATAGTCTTACCACTTTGCCGATGGGAGGAGGCAAAGGAGGATCCGATTTTAATCCGAAAGGAAAAACCGATTATGAAGTAATGCGCTTCTGTCAAAGCTTTATGACTGAATTATTCCGTCATATTGGTCCTGATACCGATGTGCCTGCCGGCGATATCGGTGTTGGGGCAAGAGAAATCGGATTTTTATTCGGGCAGTATAAAAGATTAAAGAATGAATTTACGGGGGTATTGACGGGAAAAGGATTAAACTGGGGCGGCTCGCTAATTCGTCCGGAAGCAACTGGTTATGGTGCGGTTTATTTTGCACAGGAAATGCTGAGGACAAAGGGACGGGATATTGAAGGGAAAATTTTTGCTGTTTCAGGCTTTGGAAATGTTGCATGGGGAGCAGTGCAGAAAATAAATCAGCTTGGCGGAAAGGTTGTTACTTTATCCGGCCCCGATGGCTTTATCTATGATCCAAACGGCGTTAGAGGCGAAAAAATTGAATTCATGCTGAAGATGCGCTCCAGCGCCAATGACAGAGTTCAGGATTATGCGGATAAATATAAAGTAGAATTTTATCCAGACAAAAGACCCTGGAGCATTAAAGTCGATGTAGCTATGCCCTGTGCAACTCAAAATGAAATTTATGAGGAAGACGCTAAAGAATTATTGAAGAACGGGTGTATATGTGTTTGTGAAGGTGCAAATATGCCGACCACAATTGATGCATACAAAATTTTTAAAGATGCTGAGATTTTATTTTCACCCGGGAAGGCTTCGAATGCCGGAGGCGTGGCGGTTTCCGGATTGGAAATGTCGCAGAACAGCATGCGTCTTCCGTGGATGAAAGAGGAAGTTGATGCAAGACTATCGCAGATTATGAAAAAGATCCATGATACTTGTCTTGAAACTGCTGAAAGGTTCGGAATTCCCGGAAATTATGTGGACGGTGCAAACATTGCCGGTTTCTTAAAAGTTGCCGATGCAATGCTGGATCAAGGATTGGTATAACCGGAAATCCTTATCTTTATAAAAGTACTGATTTCATTTTCTAAATTTTTCCTCTTGATGTTTTTTTAAAATTTAAAGTCTAATGGAAAAAGAAAAACTATTTGACATAGAAGATGTTTTTATAAACAGGATCAGAAGCTTCCAGAAACTGATGAAGCAGAGGATCGGGGAAATTCTCCTGGTATCCAGCCTTTATGACTACTATCTTTTCGAAGAAGACGGGAGATTATACGAATTAATCAGAGAGGAATATCAGACTTTAAATTTGCGGCAGGCTCCCGAAATAAATCATGTATCTACAGGCAGAGAAGCCCTGGAATATGCAAAAACGGAAGAGGTGGATCTGATTATTACTACCCTTCATATTGAGGATATGCATGTTATCAAATTCGCACAATCAATCCGCCAGGCGGGAATTACCACGCCGATAATTCTTTTAGCTTATGATAACCGGGAAAGAAAAGAACTTGTTTCAAATTATGATACTTCAATTTTCGATAAAATATTTATCTGGCAGGGTGATTACAAGCTGCTGATAGGTATAATCAAGTATGCGGAAGATAAATTAAA
>JBLNGL010000074.1:0-2628 GCA_050264735.1 Ignavibacteria bacterium
TATTTCCCTGGCGGCAGTTTTATTTATTCTAAGCTGTTTACTAATTGCTTACTTTGTTCATAAAAATTTTTCAGGATGTGAAAAAAATTATGAGCCTTCATTTGATAAAAATTTTTCAATACTTATTGCCGCAAAAAACGAAGAATTAAAAATTCCTGATTTAATCAAATCGTTAGCAAAGCTTAATTATCCTGCTGATAAAACCGAAATAATAATTGCAGATGATAATTCAACCGATAATACTTATTATTCTGCATTGAAAACAGCTGAGCCTTTCCCTCATATTAAAGTTTTAAAGGCGAGTGAAAAAAAGTTTCCGGGCAAAAAAGGAGTGCTCGATTATGCGATCTCGAAAACCAGCAATGAATATATTTTAATAACCGATGCCGATTGTATTCCTGAAAGAGAGTGGGTAAATAAATATTCTATAAGATTTTCCGAAGGCTATAATTTCCTTTTTGGAATCGCTCCGCTTATCCCAGATGGAAATATTACTAATAAAATAAGCTGCTTTGAGAATATGAGAAGCTCCTTAATCACTTTTGCGGCTGCCGGTATGGGAATTCCGTATTCTGCTTCTGCCAGAAATTTCGGATTTAGAAAAAGTTTTTTTATTTCCCTGAACGGTTATTTTAATACACGGCAGACACTAAGCGGGGATGATGATCTTCTTTTAAGAGAAGCATTAAAAAATAAATTAAAGATCGGAACTGTTCCTTTTGAGGGATCGAAAGTATTTTCTTATACAAAAAATAATTTGAAAGATTATATGAGGCAAAAATCAAGACATACTAAAACTTCTTTTTATTACCTGCCTCTGCACCAGATTCTCCTTTCTTTTTGGCATTTAAGTAATATTTTTTTTCTGTTGTCTCTTTTGCTCTCAATAGTGAATCCAATATTCCTTCTGCTTTTTTTAATTAAAATCTTCTCCGACTTATTTTTAGTTTTAATGTTTCAAAAAAAATTCGGATATGGATTCAGACCTCTTCAAATTATTTATCTTCAGTTCTTTTATGAACTTTTTTTAGTCCTCAATCTTTTAGGCGCTTTATTTAAAAAAGATAAATGGAATTAATTATGACCGCCGGTGATCCGCATAAAGATACTCCGGTTTTATTTTCGGGCGAAACCTCTGCAAAAGCTAAAGCCGCAGTTATAATGATGCATGGCAGAGGTTCCGGTGCTGAGGAGATATTATCGCTTGCAGAGGAACTTCCCGATGAAGGTTTTATCTTTGCGGCTCCGCAGGCAAATAATAATACTTGGTATCCTTACAGTTTTCTCTATCCTATTGAACAAAATGAATCCGGTATAACTTCAGGATTAAAAAAAATTGAAAGTGTCATTTTGGAGTTAAATGAAAAAGGAATCCCAAGTGAAAAAATTATGCTGCTGGGATTTTCCCAGGGGGCCTGCCTTACCTTGGAATTTTCTGCCAGAAATCCTGCGAAATACGGAGGAATAGTCGGATTAAGCGGCGGATTAATCGGTCAAAAAATTATTAATGAAAAATATTCCGGAAGTTTGTATCATACTCCTGTTTTTTTAGGCTGCAGCGATGTAGATCCTCATATCCCCCTAGCTAGAGTATTACAATCGGCAGAAATTTTTATAAAGCTTAATGGGAATGTGATGAAGAGAATCTACAAAAATATGGATCACACAATTAATAAAGATGAGATTTCTTATATCACCGGATTAATGAATTCCTTACTAACCTAAACCCCATTTTTGTCCAATTTTTAATTGACTTTTAAATGTTGCTATTTGGGACAATTTCTCAAAGCACTCCAGCATAAAATATGTTTTTTTAACCGATATTGGAAAGTTTTGATATTTTGGGAATTAAAGATGCAAATTTGAACATATTTCTAACACAATTGAGCGCAATATAAAGCTTAAAAAGAGAGGAATTTTTAACAAAAAATGGAATAATGTTTGATTTGATAGTACCAACAAAGGGAAATTGGAGATTTACAGGATGATTAAAAATTATCTCGCCGCCATAATTATTTTTATTATGGTTTTATCAGGGTGTACAAAGGAAAATCCGCTTGAAAATTCAGTACCGGCAGGAATTGAAGATCGAACATTAATTAATCTGCCCGAATCTTCAGGGGATCAAGTAGAAGTTCACTTTTATGCTTCGAATTATATAAATGGATATAAAGGCGGTGAAGTTACAATTGATCGGCAATATTGGGCTCATGGGGAAATAGTGAAAATTTTTGCCAGGATCAAATTTAAACCCGGCGCTTTTACCGGAATCAAATTAATTAAAATGATGATTGATGATGTAAACGGCACAATCAGCTTCGATCCTCCTTCGGTTTTCAGCAAGCCTGCAGAACTCGATTTAAAATTTGAAGGTATCGACCTCAGCGGAATAGATTTGGAAAAAGTAGATTTTGTTTACATCAGACCGGACGGTACTTTTGAACAAATATTGTGTAAAAGCATAAATGTTGATATTGCGGCAAAGACCTTGGAAGTAAATGACGCAGAGATCAATCATTTTTCACGTTATGGATGGTGCAGATAATTTATTGATTTTATTTTTACTCTCTCCAAAGAAGGTTGAATTCTTAGTAAGAAAAAAACTCCACTAATTCTCTTCATTTTTCA
>JBLNGL010000075.1:0-4117 GCA_050264735.1 Ignavibacteria bacterium
CATTGCTGATGGGTGTGCTTGTAAATTCCGGCAGAAAATTCAGGGAAGATTCTTCACGCGCACTGCTGCGTCCATATAATTTTTATGCTGATGTTCGCGACCAGAGAATTATTTCCGGGTACCATACGACTGTACTAGCTTTCATTTCGGCAGCTTCATTTGCACTTATTATCAGCAATCTTCTTTATTACTTTAAAGAAAATATTTTCCTTGAAAAAATTCTGCTTTCATTCGGTAGTCATGGTTTAATAAAAACAGTAAGTTATCTGGCTTGGCATCCTACCATGTCTATTTTATGGCTTACATTTGTTTCTTTTATTTTAATGTTTCTGCTGATAATAATTGTTAAAACTGCATCATTTTTTGTCAGGAACAGAGTCTATTTCCCTAATGTTTATTATTCCGTAATATGGTCGTTTCTCCCGATTGTACTTTTGATCCCGGTGGGGATTGTCCTTTACCGTCTTTTAAATGCAGATGTTGGAAATATATATGTGTATTTGGGGCTACTGGTTTTCGCTTTATGGATTTTCTACCGCCTGATGAAAGGCATTTATGTGATCTTCGATGTTAACCCGGGAAGCGTATATTTTTATTCGATTTCATTTGTCCTGATTGTCCTGGCTTTAATACTTGTCTATTATGAATTCAGCAATTCTGTATTCTACTATCTGCAGCTTGCACTGACAACACATAGAGCATAACCGAATCTGATTGGAGTTATCTTCGCACTAAAAGATTTTTTGAGGTTTATTTGTATTTATCAAAATTAGAAATTCTTGGTTTCAAATCATTCGCGCAGAAAACCGTTATTGTTTTTAATGAGGGGATCACATCCATTGTCGGGCCTAACGGCTGCGGCAAGACAAACATTGTTGATGCAATCAGGTGGTGCCTTGGTGAGCAGAAAAGCGCCGCTCTTAGAAGCGACAAAATGGAAAATGTAATTTTTAACGGCACCTCTGCTAAAAAGCCCATGGGGATGGCTGAAGTATCCTTATCAATTAAAAATACGAAAGGTATTCTTCCGACTGAGTATACAGATGTTGCGATTACTAGAAGAATTTTCCGCTCCGGCGAAAGCGAGTACCTGCTCAATAAAAATATCTGCCGGCTAAAAGATATTACAAATCTCTTCATGGATACGGGAATAGGTGCAAATGCTTATTCCGTAATTGAACTGAAAATGGTGGAAACCATTTTAAGCAGCAAAGCGGAAGAGAGAAGAACAATGTTTGAAGAGGCTGCAGGGGTTAATAAATACAAGCTGCGCAGACGCCTTGCTATGAGGAAGCTGGATGAAGTAAAAGCAGATCTGATTAGGGTGAACGATATTGTAACAGAGGTTGAAAAGAAAGTTAACTCCCTTGAAAGGCAGGCAAAAAAAGCCAACAGGTACAATAGAATTTCAACTTCATTACGTGAGCTTGAAATCGAATTTGCGGAAAGAGAGCTTGCTTTATTAAATGCAAAAAAAGAGGAAGCAAAGCTGAAAAAGGAGGAGAGCTTTAAAAGGAAATTAGAAACCGAATCGAACCTGAATCAGCTTGAAAATGAGGGAAACGGAATAAAGCAGAATTTAATTGTAATTGAAAAACAATTGGAAGATCAGCGTAATGCGCTGAACCGGCTTACCGAAAAGATTTACGGTATTCAAAACAATATTTCAATTGAGGAGGAAAGAAAGCGGTTCCTCTCTGAAAATATAGACAGGTACCAGCTGGAGCTCGATGAGCTTAAGCAGCATCTGCAGGCATCCCAAAAGGTAATTGAGGACGGATCCGCTTCCCTTGAAAACCTGAGAAAGGATATCTCCCTGAAAGAAGCTGATTTGAATTTGAAAACTGAAGAAGTTAAAGAATTAAAAACCCTGCATGAAGAAAAAAGAAGCGGGCTTAAGCTGCATTCCGACTTTCTTATGATCAAGTTTAAGGAGATTGCCAATTTTGAAAATAATTTGCTGGGAATTCAAAACTCTCTGGATGAAAAAAACAAAACAATTGCCAGGCTGAATGATAAAATTCTTTCATGCACGAATAATATGGCAAAGACGGTCGGTTTCATTGAAGAGCTGAACAAAGAGAAAACCGGGGCCTTGAAGAAGCTTGAAGAATCCGAATCATTCTTTATAAAAAAACAGAAGGAAAAAGATGATCTGGAAAACAACCTGAATAAGCTGAAAGAAAAGGAGCTGGAAGAGAAAGCGGTTGCTACTGCCCTTAAGGATAAGATTAATTTTGTACAGGGTTTGATTGAAAACCTGGAAGGAGTATCAAAGGGTGCCAGGGCTCTGCTGGAACATAATGAATGGCTTTCAGTTAATTTGGGAGATCCGCAGAACCGGCGTATTCTGCTTGCACACGCCGGCACCACCGCCGATAAATACCGTTTTGCAGTTGAAGCAACAATTAAGAATAATCTGAATAGTATTCTTGTAGAATCCCTCGAAGACCTAAGGAATGCAGTAGAATACCTGAAAAATAACCAATCCGGAAAAGCTTCATTTTATTTAATCCGGAATAAAGGTTATGAAAAAAAAGGATTCATCTCCGGAATCGGGGAATTCTATGAAAAAAGAAAAATAAAAAGAATAGGTAAAGAAAAAGGATTTATCGGCTGGGCTAATGATCTGATCACCTGCGAAAATAAATGGAGAGCTTTTTTTGACTGGAGGTTAAGGAAGACTGCAATCGTCGATTCATTTGAAACTGCATTAAAATTTTCCCGGCTGTACCCCGGTTTTAATTTTACATCTTTAAATGGGGACTATATAGATTCCTTCGGAGTAATCGAAGCAGGTTCGGCTCCTAAGGCGGATGATTCTCTTTTCGGCAGAAAACAATTCCTTGAAACACTCAAGCATGACTACATCCAGAGAAAAGCAGAATCTGAAAAGATCAAGGAAATGGCGGAGAATACGGAAGAAAAGATTAATAAAATTGATTTAAAAAATATTTCGGAAGAAGCTAGGCTGCTGCTGAATGATATTGCAAATATTGAAAAGCAGATTGCTCTTTTTGAATATGAAAAAAAGAAAGCTGCCGATGAAGTCGAAAAAGCCAGGACGGAAATCCAGGATCATGCCGGTGAGGCTAACCGGATTGATGACAACCTGAATGTCTATACTGCCGATCTTGAAAAAATGAAAAAAGAAAAAATTGAAGCGGAAAGCAGGCTTCAATCTTTGGAAGCTGAATTCAATGAATATGAAAACAGATTCAATTCGGAAACTGCTGAACAAAATAAGCTTGCAGTTGAAAAGGAGCGGTTATTCAGTGAACTCCGGAATATAGAAAGCGCTGTAAACCATGCGGAAAATTCAATAGAGAACACTAATAAAACAATATCACGCCGCGAAAATGATATCCTGTTCTCCACTGAAGAAATAAATAATATAAACCGCCTAATTTCCGAAAAGAACTGGGAGTTAAATGAACTCGAGGTTGAAAAGAAAGCAAAGTTAACCGATTTAGACAGCGTAGAAGAAAAATATAATTCCGTAAAAGCAGAGATTATAAGGATTGAAGAAAAGCAGAGAAATTTAAGAGAACTGAAAGATTCAGTAGTTGAGGAAATTCATCAGTATGAAATGAAGCTCGGTGAATATGAAATAAAAATTTTTAATTTATTCGATCATATAAAAGACTCGTACTCCCTGACCCTTTCTAATAAAACCTTTGATGACCTGGATACGTTTGATTTTAAATCAAGGGAAGATGAAGTACAATCTCTTAAACAGCAGATAAAGAACCTGGGACCGATTAATCTGCTTGCTTATTCTGAGTTCGAGGAGGAAAAAGAGAGATTTGAATTTTTATCCCGGCAGAGGAATGATCTGATTGAATCTGAAAAGGATATTATCAAAACAATCGACGAAATTAATGCTACTGCACAGCAGCAGTTTATGGAGACTTTTGAAAAAATAAGGGAAAACTTCATTAATATTTTCAGAGGACTTTTTAATCCCGGCGATGAAGCCGATCTCCGTTTGGAAGAATCTCCCGAAGGAGTGCTGGACCCGCTGGAAGCTAAAATTGAAATTATAGCAAAGCCGAAAGGGAAACGTCCCACATCTATCGAGCTCTTGTCCGGAGGTGAAAAAACTTTAACCGCAATT
>JBLNGL010000076.1:0-5574 GCA_050264735.1 Ignavibacteria bacterium
CCGTCTGCCTGGTTATATCTTCCGGCTGAATCCTGTTTACCGATTTCTGAACTTTTTCATTAAAATCCTGAACACCCATGCTGATCCTGTTAAAACCGTTTTGTCTTAATGCTTCAAGATGTTCCTTTGTTAAACCTCTTGGATCAATTTCGCAGCTGTTCTCGGAATTTTCTTTAAAGTAAAACGAGAGCTTTATGAATGAAGCTAAATCTGCAATTTCATTAGGATTAAGGTGAGTAGGAGTTCCTCCGCCCCAATGAAGCTGAGCAACTTTTCTATCGGGAAGCAGGTAGCTCCTGATCATATCCGTTTCTTTTTTGAGATACTCGGTAT
This sequence comes from Ignavibacteria bacterium, assembly GCA_050264735.1. Classification (GTDB taxonomy): domain Bacteria; phylum Bacteroidota; class Ignavibacteria; order Ignavibacteriales; family Ignavibacteriaceae; genus DATKLQ01. The sequence continues at coordinate 334 of JBLNGL010000076.1, forward strand.
ATTCTTTAACCCTGTCTCTATTCCTTGTAATGATCATATTGCAGCCGCAGAAGTAGCAGAGAGTATCGCAATAAGGGAGATGATAATACAAAGAAAGATCGGGAAGACTGCTGCCGTAGTTTGTTTTTAGAATTTCATCGAGATACTGTTCTGCTTTGAAACTTTCGTTGAATTGAGGAGCAGTAGGATAGCTCGTATATCTAGGTCCGGGTTTATCGTATTTCTCAAATTTTTTTAAATCTACTTCAAACATAAGTTCGCTCCGTTAAACTAGTCCTTTTTGCATAATTGCATGACTGCATGAAAATAAAAATATGTATTTCCTTCATGCATCCATGCATTCATGCATTCATGCTTATTTTTTGTTTATGATACCTTTTACTTTCTTCTTTTACAACCTTCACTAAATATTTTGCTTTTCCCGGATCAACATCAGGCAGAATTCCATGGCCTAGATTAAATATATGTCCGTTTCCTTCGCCAAAGGATTCTAAAACTTTAATTATTTCCTTTTTGATTTTTTCTTTACTCCCGTACAATACTGAAGGATCTAAATTCCCTTGCAAAGCAACTTTATCCCCGATTTTATTTCTTGCCTTGCCAAGGTCCATTGTCCAATCCAGCCCGATTACATCCGCACCGCATTTTGCAAGCTTCCTTAGCTTATAATGTACTCCTTTAGCAAAAACAATTACCGGTTCATCTTTCCGCTTCAGTGCATCTATAATTTTTGAAATATATGAAAGAGAAAATTCCACGAAGTCATCCTGCGAAAGAATCCCTCCCCATGTATCAAAAATCTGGACTGCATCCGCACCGGATTCAATTTGAGCATTTAAATAATCAGCTGCCGAATCAGCAAGTAAGTTCAATGTTTTATGAGCAAGTTTTGGCTCATTATAAATAAATTTTTTTATCTCCGAAAAATTTTTTGATCCTTTCCCTTCAACCATGTATGTTAAGAGCGTCCATGGAGAACCGCAGAATCCTATTAAGGGGACTCTGCCGTTCAATTCTTTTTTTGTAAGAGAAATTGCATCGAGTACAAATTTTAAATCTTTGAATGGATCTAAGCTTTTTAATGATTTGATTTCACTTTCATTTTTTAGAGGATTATGAAAAATTGGTCCCTTCCCTTCTTCTATTTCGAGCTTCATTCCCATTGCTTCAGGGATTACCAGTATGTCCGAAAAAATAATTGCAGCGTCAACATCAATAATATCCACAGGTTGAATTGTCACTTCAGCTGCAATCTGCGGAGTCTTGCACATTGTAAGAAAATCATATTTTTCTCTGATTGCTCTGTATTCAGGCAAATATCTTCCCGCCTGGCGCATTATCCATATTGGGGTTCTTTCAACCGACTTCCTCTTACATGCTTGCAGGAAAAGATCGTTTTTTAATTTGTTCAATTTTCTCTAATTTAATTGTTAAATTGTCAAATTGCTGAATTGTTTAATTGTTAAATTGTTATTGTATTAAATTAAAGAGCCTATCAATTTAACAGTTTGACAGTTTAACGGATAAACAATTTCATTTAGTATAATGATCAATTACTGCCTTTAGTAATCCTTCCAAAGAATACTCAGATGGAACTATATCTACTTTAACTTGTTTTTTCTCGATCGCTTCTTTAGTAGTCGGCCCGATTGCAGCAACAGTAAAATCGGCAAAATATTTTTGCGGGTCAGCAATATTTAGAATTGATATAAAATTTTCAAAAGCCGAAGGACTTGCAAAAATAAAAAGATCAGGTTTACAGCTTTTTAATTTTTCCACGTATGACTTTATATCTTTATAAAATGGAACACCCACATTGTAAACAGAAGCTGTTTTTACAATTGCACCCAATGATTCCAAGCCTGCCGGAAGTTCATCCCTTCCAATAGCAGAACGCGGCATAAAAATTACTTTTCCGTTTAAGTCGTAAGAGGATAATTCGCTGAGGATACCCGCACTGCTGAAATCCTTGGGAATGATTTTTACAGGGATATTGTTTTGTCTGCAAACTTCTGCGGTTTTTTTCCCAACCGCAATAACCTTAATATTGCTAAAATTTAAGTCGATGCCCAATTCTTCAAGTCTTTTAAAAAACATTTTCACAGCATTTGCCGAAGTGAAAATTAAAAAATCAATTTTTACCGGTGAATGAATAATTTCATCAAACTGCTGCCAGCTTTCAGGAGGAATAATCTCTAAAGTTGGGAATGAAATAACCTGCGCTCCGAGATTAATAAATTTTTCGGCTGATTCCTGGATTTGATCAGCGGATCTTGTCAGTACGATAATCTTGCCTTGCAGAGGATGCATATTCTTATTTAACTCTTTCGTTAAACCGTTAAGAATAAAATCAAATATTATTTCTCTTTCTACTCTCTGCTGGTTTTCCGAAAAATCATTTTCAATTCCTCTCTGCACAGCGCCGTAGATACTCCCTAAAATTAATTCAACGGCAAAATCCTCATTAATATTTCTGAATAGTCCCTCATCTTTTCCCGATTTAATAATTTCAAATAATATATTCCTATAATCTTTTTCTATTTCAATCAGTTCCGAGCAGAGTTCATGTTCTGTTTTAAGAGTTTCCTTTCTATACATCAAAAAGAAATTTTGATATTTCATCATGAACATGTAAAGATGGACGATGAAAGAATGCAGCGAACTTATGCAGTTGATTTCATTTTTAATATTTTCTTTTAATGAAATGGTCAGCTTTTCCATTCTTAATTTCATTATAGAAAAATAAAGCACTTCCTTTGAACTGAAATAGGTGTAAACCGTGCCTTTTGCTATCGAAGAAAGCCTTGCGACATCTTCCATCATTACTTCATGGTAACTTTTCCGTGAAAATAATTGAAAGGCAGATTCAATAATTTTTTTTCTTTTTAGACTTTTCTTATTTTCTTTATTGGTTATTGCAGCGTCATTCATACAGTTCAAGCATTAATTGTAGGAGAATACCGGATTCCGTTTATTTCATCCAAAATTACTTTTGCACCTGCTTTAAGCAGATCTTTGGCTAGTACTTTCCCCAATCTTTCCGGATCCTTTTTACTTCCCTTCATTTTTTTTCTGAAGGTAGTTGTTCCATCAAGAGAGCCTACAAGAGCATCTAAATAAATTCCGTTTGTTTTTGTTTCGGCAAAGGCGCCAATCGGGACCTGGCATCCTCCTTCCAAAGCTTTTAACAATGATCTTTCGGCAAGAACGGCTTTGTACGTTTCTTCATGATGAACCGGCTGAAGAATTTCTTCGATGAATTTATTTTTAGAATTTATCTCAATCCCGAGAGCGCCTTGACCCGCAGCCGGAAGCAGTTCGTCCGTTGAAATAAATGATGAGATGTGCTTTTTTAATCCAAGTCTTTCTACACCGGCTCTTGCTAATACTATTGCATCCCATTCCGAGTCTAGAAATTTTTTTATTCTTGAAGGAACATTTCCCCGCAGTTCTTCAATTCTTATATCCGGGCGCAAATGAAGAAGCTGGCATCTTCTTCTTAACGATCCTGTAGCCACCACAGCATTTTCTTTTAATGACTGAATTGTTATTCCTTTTTTCCCGGCAATCAGCACATCCTCAACCGGATGTCTTTTTGTGACTGCTGCTAATTTTAATCCGTCCGGTAAAGTTGTCTGCAAATCTTTTAAGCTGTGAACCGCTATATCGATATTTCCGTTCAGCAGTTCGTTTTCCAATTCTTTAGTGAATAAACTTTTATCTCCGATTTTTGACAATGCAACATCGAGAATTTTATCTCCCTTAGTTTTAACAATTTTTATCTCAAAGGTGATGCTTTTATTTTTATTCTCAACGGCATCCTTAATAAAATTAGCCTGCCAGAGCGCCAGTTGACTTCCGCGCGAACCAATCACTATCCTTGTTTTCAAATATTATCTTCCTTTTCATCCGGAGTGTCCGAATTTTTACCGATGCCGAAAAGATCTCTTATTATACTGATTTTCATTGAAGCTTCATCGGAGTTATTCCCGGTTTCGTTCAATTTCTTTAATTCAACCGTAGGCTGATGCAGAATTTTGTTAATTATTCTTTTTGTTATTATATCAAGTTTCTCCTGATCTTCCGGATTAAACCTGTTCTTATTTTTACTAATTTCTTCCAGCCTGATGTTTTCAAAAATGTTCCTAAGGTTTTTAATAGTAGGAGCAATTTCAAGAGAGTTATACCAATTAAAGAAAGCAGCAGCTTCTTCTTCAACAATCTTTTCCACTTTAGGAATTTCGTCTTTGCGTTTCGCCAGGTTCTGTTCCACAATAATATTCAGCGAATCAATATCGTTGTAAAAAACATAATCTATCTCTTTTACGGCAGGATCAATATCTCTCGGTACAGCAATATCCATTAATACAGTTGGGCTGTAATTTCTTTTTTTCATCATAACCTGGATATCATCTTTAAAAAGTATGAATCCATCAGATCTAGTAGCACTTATAACAATATCATACTCATGTAAAAATTCTTTAAAATTATCGAATGGAATAATTTTAGCGTTCAGATTTTCGGCTACTTTTTCAGCTTTTTCCAATGTCCTGTTGGTGATGTATAATTTTCCTATCTTTTTTTCTTTTAAATGTTTTGCGGCAATTTCACCGGTTTCACCTGCTCCGATTACCAATGCCGCTTTTTTATTCAGGCTGGAAAAGATCTTTTCCACCAGCTGTACTGCAGCATAACTTACTGTTACAGCTCCTTCGCTTATTTCCGTTTCCGAAATTGCACGCTTCCCGGTTTTAATTGCGGCATCGAAGAGTCTTTTCATTAAAAACCCTGAAAACTTATTTCTCTCGGATATTAAAAATGAATCTTTTACCTGATGATAGATCTGGTTGTCGCCGATCAGCATAGAGTCAATCCCGGTAATTACGCGAAAGAGATGATTCACCGCATCCTTGGAAAAATAGTTTTTAAAATGTTCATTTTTAATTTGCGGAACAGGTTTCCGGCTCAGCAAAAATTTTAAAACATGTTCAAAGCCGATTTCATTCCCGGCAGGGAAGCCGTAAATTTCGGTCCGGTTGCATGTAGAGATTACCAAGCCTTCAGTTAATAAATTCCCTTTTGCTTCATTAATAAACTCATCAATTTCTTCTTTGTGAAGAAAAAGTGCTTCTCTTAATTCAACCGGAGCAGAATTGTGACTTATAGAGAGGGCCAGTAAATTCATATATCAATAAAACGAATGAAAGCTTTGAGCTAAAAAATTAGTTAAAGTAGTGGAGA
>JBLNGL010000077.1:0-8219 GCA_050264735.1 Ignavibacteria bacterium
TAAAAGTTCCTACTTTTCGTCCCGATATTGAAAGAGAAATAGATGTAATTGAGGAAATTGCCAGGATAAACGGTTATGATAATATTCCGGCAGTAAGTAAAACTGCAATCACATTAACCAAGAGATTTGATGAATCCGAATTTGCTGATAATATCCGGAATACAGCTTCTGCGCTTGGTTTTTTTGAAATGATCAATAATCCCTTACAGGATGAAAAATCCGCATCCTTAACCGGGAATCCTGTAAAAATTCTTAATCCGTTAAGCAATGATTTGGCTTATTTAAGAACATCTTTGATTCCCGGAGCACTTCAGACTGTTGCAAGAAATCTGAATTCCGGTGAAAAAGACTTATTCCTCTTTGAAATAGGCAATGTGTTTAATAAAATTTCTTCCGGTCCAATCCAAAGTTTTTCCGATTTTACAGAAGTAGAAAATCTTATTTTCTTAATTTCCGGAAGATTAAACGGAAAGGAATGGCATTCGGAGGAAAAACAGGCTGATTTCTTTCACTTAAAAGGAGCTTTAGATTCCTTTCTTGCAAAAATGTCGCTTGACAATGTTTTAAATGATTCCTATTATGACACCGCAAATAGTATTTATGATTTTTACTATACAAAAATTTTAGATGATAAAATTACCGGTACGGGCGGAAAAATTAATAAAGAAGTTCTTAAAAAATTTGATCTGTCCCAGGATGTTTTCTGTTTTGAATTTAACATCAATCTGCTGAAGAATGTTAAAAAGAAAGAAAAAAGATATCTTGAACCGGTAAAATACCCGAAAGTGATAAGGGATTTTGCATTTGTATTCGATAAATCATTAACTTTCGGGCAAGTTAAGGATTTTATTCAGCAGAACGGCTCTAAGTTGCTTAAATCGGTTACTTTGTTCGATATTTTTCAAAGTGAAAGCTTAGGCATGGGGAAGCAAAGTTTGGCATTTACATTGGAGTATTATTCTGAAGACAGGACTTTAACAGAACAGGAAGTTGATATAGAGTTTCAGAATCTTATAAATGCAGTTACCAAAAAGTTTAATGCAAAACTAAGAGGCAGTTGATTGAACGATTTAGCCAAGTATGACGGACTCTTGAATGATTTCAAGACCGTTGAGACTCAGGTATCAGTGCTCAAGAAAAAATTAGAGCTTTGCATCAAACAAAATGAAGAATTTGAAAAAAACATTGCTGAATTAAAGAAGGAAAATTCGGCATTATTACAAAAGATAGATAAATTAGAAAAGGATTTGAGCAAGATGCTGAACGAAGGGGAAACTAATTTATTTAATTCATTAAACGCAAAGGAGAGAGAATCGCTAAAAGATAAATTACAGGATCTGATTTCGAAAATTGATTATCATATTAGTTCTTAAGTAGTGTACTAGTTCTTAAATATATTGTTTGTTTGATGGAAAAGGCATAAATGACGGATAAAAGGAAGCTTAAAATAAAAATATTTGATAAAGAATATTCTTTATTGGTAGAAAATGAAGAAATAGCAAAAGAGCTTGCTGTTTACGTAAATAAAGTTATGGAAGAAACTCGGGAGGAGCTCCCGGATCAGCCCGCTCAAACTATTGCTATTATAGGATGTTTAAATATTGCTTATGATTTATTTTTAGAGAAGAATAAAAACAGGGAATTTATGATCCAGGCCTCCGACAGGATGAAAAGAATAAAGCTTCTCCTTTCCGAAGCAGTGCCCGACCCATCTTAAATTTCAGTCCGAGGCTGATAAGCCTTTGGCTTAAAGTTGCCGCTCTGTCAGTCCATTTAATATAAAAACTAACAGTAAGACTAACAGGGAGTTTGACTTTCGGCGTCTATTGCAGGCCTCGTCCCCCCGTTGTGCGGGGGGAAATCTATTCACGGCTTTCGCAGTCATGAATCGGAACAGAGGAAGCAAAAAGCGTTCGGGCGGATTCCCACACTGATTTAATGAGGTTTTTCCTTATTAATCAGAGACTGACAGAAGCGGTTTATATAATTAATCCTGCTCCAGCAGGACTGCATTGGAGGAATAAATGGAACGGTTATTGGACCCGGTTTTACTTATACCAATGGTTGTTCTCCTTGTAGTTATATTCTTTTTCTTAGGGTGGGTTCTGAATAACAGGATCGGCAGAAAAAGCATCGCATCTTCTGAAGAAAGAGCTAAACAGATTATTAATGATGCACAAAAAGAATCGGCTAACCTAAAAAGAGAAAAATTACTTGAGGTTAAGGATGAGTGGTATAAGAAAAAAATTGACTTTGATAATGAAATCAGCGTCAAAAAGAATAAGCTGTCTAATCTCGAAAAACAGCTTACCACAAGGGAAGAAAATATTGAGAAAAAATTCGAGCTTGTTCTAAAAAAAGAAAGGGAGAATAAAAATTTTGAAAGAGAGGTTGTCACATTAAAAAACAGTGTTCAGACGAAGCTTGCTGAGATTCAAAAGCTGGAAGTTGAGCAGAATGAAAGACTGGAAAAAATTTCCGGCCTGACTGCCGACGAAGCAAAGAAAATGCTCATTGAAAACATGGTTAATGAGGCAAAATCCGAAGTTGCCCACCTCATTAAGGACATGCATGACAGCGCAAAGCTCGAAGCTAAGAAAGATGCGCAGAAATTAATTGTTCTGGCAATCCAGAGAACTGCCGCGGATCATGCTGTTGAAACTACTGTTTCCGTTGTTCAAATACAGAATGATGAAATGAAGGGGAGAATAATCGGTAAAGAAGGGCGCAATATCCGCGCCTTTGAGGCTGCTACGGGGGTTGATGTAATTGTTGATGATACACCTGAAGCGGTTATTCTTTCCTCTTTCGATCAGTTCAGAAGAGAAATTGCAAGGGTTTCTTTAGAAAGATTAATCCTCGACGGCAGAATTCATCCGGCAAGAATTGAGGAAGTTGTCGAGAAGGTGCGCCTTGAGCTGGAAGAAGAGATAATCAGAGAAGGGGAGAATACAATCCTGCAGCTTGGGCTTCATAATATGCACCCCGAATTAGTTAAGCATGTAGGAAGAATGAAATACCGGTCCAGCTATGGGCAGAATCTTCTTGCTCATAGTATTGAAGTAGGATTTCTTACAGGAATAATGGCTTCAGAGCTTGGACTGGATGTTTCGCTGGCAAAAAGAGCCGGACTTCTTCACGATATCGGGAAAATGGTTGATAAAAGCATTGAAGGTCCTCACGCGCTTCTCGGATATGAATTAACTAAAAAATATAAAGAGCATCCGATTGTTGTAAACGCTGTCGGTTCGCACCATGAAGATATTGAAATGGAGCATCCGATAGCCCCGCTTGTTCAGGCTGCAGATGCAATTAGCGGAGCACGTCCCGGCGCAAGACGTGAACCTCTTGAAGGTTATGTAAAACGCCTCGAAACACTCGAAGCTTTAGCAAAATCCTTTGAAGGTGTGGCAAAAACATATGCAATTCAAGCCGGAAGGGAAGTAAGGGTAGTAGTTGAGCATGATAAGATTGATGATCTAATTGCCGATAAATTAGCCCATGATATAGCCTTAAAAATCGAAAATGAAATGGAATACCCGGGACAGATTAAGGTTACTGTGATCAGAGAAGTCAGGAAAATAGGTTACGCGAAATAACTAGATTACAAAAATAACAAATAAAAGCCCATCCGGTTTGATGGGCTTTTTAGTTTCATAGTAACATTAAGGGGTCGACTAAAAAGTAATTTTCAATTTAAAGATCCGTGTAAATCTGTGTAATCTGCGTTATCCGTGTCCTATTTTTTTGAATAATTATTACTTTTTAGTCAGCCCCTTACTAATAGATTTTCAGGCATGCACAACCGTTTCAACGGTTTACTTCAGCAGCATCATCTTCTTTACTGATCTATATTTTCCTACCTTCAATTCATAAAAATAAATCCCGCTTGACAGATTTGATGCATTAAATACTGCAGTATGCTCCCCGGCGTTCATAAACTCATTTGCCAAAGATTCAATCTCTCTTCCTAAAATGTCATAAATTTTTAATGATACAATTTCGGCAGTAGGAAGGGAATAAGTTATAGTGGTTATCGGGTTGAACGGATTGGGATAGTTTTGGCTAATTGAAAATGATAATTCTTTTTGGCGGTTTTTTACATCGACAGTTTCATAATATTTCCCGTCAATCCAGGCGCTGACTAGGTCGTAGAATCCCCACGCCCATCCTCTTACAGAAGGTCCAATACTGTCGACTATCTCGATCCATTGCTCATCATCAATAGCATGACGCATGTGGTCAATCAAAAAAATAAAATGTAATCTTTCCTTACCGAAAATCTCTACTGAATCGGTAGAGACCAGAATAATATCCGTTGTATCTGTTTCCCGGGGCTTTGAAAAAATTGTGTCTCCGGAAGACCTGGAAAAATCATATAGAAGCTCTTCTTGTTCGTAATATCTGTTATATTGATAAATTTTATTTCCTCCCTGCCGGAGAAACTCATATTCGTAAGTATTATACTGAATTACGGTATATTCAATCTGATTGGGCATAATAGTATCTTTGGTAACAACGCCTAGATAAGTTCCTTCATATTGCCATGTATTTCCTAATGCAAGGGGATAATAAACCTGTTGTGCTTGTATTGTTTCGCCAAAGGCAAAAATAAGAGAGAAATAAATAAGGGATAGTTTCATAATAACCCCCCATTTTTTGTATAAATTAATAAAGAAAAATCATAGAGTAAATAACTTCAGTATTAATTTCTTTTTAATTTTGGTTAAAGCTTTTATTCAAGTTGAACAATAAAAAACTCAAAATAGCTGTCACCGGCAGCATCGGTTCCGGGAAATCTTCCTTCTGCAGAATGATTGAAGAAAAAGGATATCCCGTAATTAAAGCCGACGAGATTTCCAAGGAGATTTTAGGAAGCGATAAGAAGGTCAGAGAGGAAGTGGAAAAGGTTTTCGGGAAGGAATCTTTCATAAATGATCAGATAAATAAAAAATTTCTTGCCGAAAAAATCTTTAATGATCCGGAGAATGTTTTAAAGATTAATTCCATCCTTCATCCTCATGTAATAAAAAAGATAGATCAATTAATGAATGAATCCTTGACAAAAAATGATCTTGTATTTGTTGAAGCTGCATTAATTTATGAAGCATCCATGGAGGAGATGTTTGACTATGTTGTTTTGGTTACTGCATATGAGGAAATCAGAAGAAGAAGAAAGGTTGAATCCGGCAAATTATCAGAGGAAGATTTTAAAAAGAGAAATTCAAACCAGATCTCGGATGAGGAGAAAAAGAAAGCCGCAGATTTTGTATTCGAAAATAACGGTTCCATGCATGAACTTGAATCCAAAACTCAATTTTTAATTTCAATTTTGAAAGGATTGAGGGAAGAGCTGATTAAAAAAGGTAGCCACTAATTACACGAATTTGAATTCGTGAAATTCGTGGCTTAAATTAGAACCAGTTTATTAAATAATTAAAAAAATATGAAAGTTGCTTTCCAGGGTGAACGCGGCGCATTCAGCGAAACAGCGGCAAAAAAATACTTCGGCGCCGGAGTTTCTGTCTCTCCCTCTTTTTCATTCGAAGATGTATTTGTTAAAGTAAAAAATAAATTTGTTGATTCCGGAATTATACCGATAGAAAACACCCTCTACGGCAGCATCTACGAGACTTACGATCTTCTATTAAAATACTCCCTTACCATTAACGGCGAATTGAACCTGCAGATAAATCATCAATTGCTTTCAAATAAGCCTTACAAATTATCCGAAATAAAAAAAGTTTACTCCCATCCCCAGGCATTGGGGCAGTGTTCAGACTTCCTGAAGAAGTTGAAGAATGCAGAGATCGTTCCTGCTTATGATACCGCCGGTGCGGTTTTAATCTCTACCCAGAATGTTAATGAGCCTTCTGCAGCCATCGCAAGTAAAGAAGCCGCGGATATTTATAAAATGAAAATATTGAAAAGCAATATCCAGAATAATAAAGATAACTTTACCCGTTTTATTGTAATCAGCCGCAGTACGGCAGCAAAAAAATTAGTCCGGCCGAAAACTTCAATTTGTTTTGAGCTAAGGAGCATTCCCGGTGCATTGTTTCGGGCTTTAAGCGTATTTGCCCTGCGGGACATCGATCTGGTTAAAATTGAATCCCGTCCCATCCCTCACAAACCTTTCCAGTATATCTTCTATGCCGATCTTATGGGCAGTCTTGATGAAACAAAAATCAAGCTCGCTATTAATCATTTGGATGAAATTTCGATTAATATCAGGAAGTTCGGCAGCTACGAAGTAGGCAAAATTTACAAAAGTTAACTAAGTTTGTTTATCGGAATTTAATTGTGGTTTTAACAATCCTTTTTTCCCAAAAGGATTCCGGATTGTAAATACCTTTGGAAAATTCAAAAAAATACACCAAGGAGATTAACTTGTCATTTTTCAATAATATTCTTGTATATGTTGTTCAATTAATGCCCAAAAACCTGGTATGGATATTTTCTAAAAAATATATTGCCGGAAAAACTCTGGAGGAAGCTGTAGCACTTGTAAAAAAATTAAATGAAAAAGGAATTTACGCAACCATAGATGTTCTAGGCGAAATGGTTAAAAATAAAGAAGAATCTGCTTTAGCAAAACAGAAATGCCTGGAAGTTCTTGATGTAATAGTTAAAAATAATTTAATGGCTAATCTTTCTGTAAAACCGACTCAAATGGGTTTAAGCATTGATGAGGAATTTGCTTATTTACAGATTGAAGAGTTGGTAAAGAAAGCATTTTCCATAAATAATTTCATCAGAATCGATATGGAAGATTCGCCTTATACCGATGCAACATTCCGCATTTACGACAGGCTCAGAAAGAAATATGATAGCGTGGGAGTTGTTGTTCAGGCATATTTGAAAAGAACATATGATGATGTAACCCGTCTCAATGGCTATAAAGCAAATTACAGACTTTGCAAAGGAATTTACATCGAACCTGCAGGCATTGCATATAAAGGCAGGCAGGAAATCAGGGAAAACTTTTTGAAAATTCTTGAGCTGATTTTTAAATCCGGAAAATATGCCGCCATTGCAACTCATGATGAATATTTGATTAATGAATCATACAAAATGGTAGACAGAATGAATATACCGGAAGATAAATTCGAATTTCAGATGCTGCTTGGAGTCAGGGAAGATCTTAGGGATAAAATAAGCGGAAAATACAAGATGAGAATTTATGTGCCGTTCGGGAATGACTGGTACCGTTATTCAGTTAGAAGATTAAAGGAAAATCCGCAGATTGCCGGACATATTTTTAAAAATATTTTTTCATTCAGATGATGAACTCTTCTCCATCTCTTCCTATAAAGGGAAATTTTTTAGGAATTGAAACTTCATGCGATGAAACTTCCATTGCGGTAATTTCTGAAGGAAAATTAAAGGCTAATTTGGTTTCCTCGCAAGATTTTCATGCCGAATTCGGCGGCGTGGTGCCTGAATTATCAAGCCGTGCGCATCTTCAAATTATTATTCCTCTTTTAAATGATGCATTAAAAAAATCCGGCTTAACTTTAAAAGAAATAGATGCAGTCTGCGCAACTGCAGGCCCCGGCTTAATCGGAGCTCTTCTAGTCGGCTTAACTTTTGCCAAAGGATTATCTTACTCTTTAATGAAACCGTTTATTCCGGTAAATCATATTGAAGGACATATTTACTCGGGATTTTTAATGCAGGAGAAGCCGGAATTTCCATATTTAGTTCTGGTTGTATCAGGAGGACATACTCTTCTTCTGATTGTGAACAGTTTCAGCGAAATAAAAAAATTAGGATCTACCGTGGACGATGCAGCAGGAGAAGCTTTCGATAAAGCCGCAAAAATGCTCGGCTTAAAATATCCCGGCGGACCTGAGATTCAGAAGCATGCTGAAAAAGGAAACCCGGGAAAAATAAAATTTCCGGTTGCCGATCTGAAAGGAGAATATGATTTTTCTTTCAGCGGATTAAAAACTTCTCTTCTCAGATACCTTCAGAAAAATTTCGGAGATCCTAAAAGTGTATTTTCTGTTCATCATAATTTAAATGATAATGAACTCGCCGATATCGCCGCTTCTTTTCAGGAGGCAGTAGTAAAAGCCTTAGTCCGGAAAACGGAAAAAGCAATACAAAATTTTGATTTAAAATGTATTTCTTTGGCCGGCGGGGTAGCAGCGAATAAGAAATTAAGAGATTCCTTCAGGGAATTATCGATTAAATATAATAAAAAGCTTGTAATA
>JBLNGL010000078.1:0-4073 GCA_050264735.1 Ignavibacteria bacterium
ATGCTGTCGCCGTCATTCTGATAATTCTTTGCTGCATTAATTCCTCCCTGTGCTGCAATGCTGTGAGCGCGCCTGGGGCTGTCCTGGAAGCAGAATGCATCAACATTGTAACCAAGTTCTGCAAGCGATGCCGCTGCAGATGCACCCGCAAGTCCTGTTCCCACTACAATTATATTATATTTTCTTTTGTTTGCAGGGTTAACCAGCTTCAGATGAAATTTATGATTCTTCCACTTTTCCTCTATACTTCCTTCAGCGACTTTTGAATTCAATTTAATATCCGCCATTTTAATTCCCTCCTCCGCTTCTAAATAGGAAATAAATAGGGATCAGTGCAAAACCGGTGCATAAAACAATAGAAAAAATTATTCCAAATGTTTTTATTAAGGGGGTATATTTTTTATGATTCAATCCTAATGTCTGGAATGCACTCTGTACCCCATGCACCAAATGAAATGCAAGCAGAACGAGCGCAACCAGGTAAAAGCCTGAATACCAAGGGCTGGAAAAAGCTTCTACAACTCCTTCATAAATTGTATTCCCCGGATTCCCGAACCTGTATGGGAAAAAGAAAGTTCTCAGATGAATGACTAAAAAAATAAAAACAATAGTACCGCTCTGAATCATAAATCTAGAAAAGAAAGAACTATTTTCGGAAGGATTGTTTATTTTATAATTTATTCCCTGTGCAATTCGATTTCCCCACCACAACCTGATTCCGTTTATAATGTGATAGATAAAAAAAAGAAATAGCCCTATTTCAATAATACGCACAGGAATATTATAATTGCTGGCCATTACTTCGGTAAAAATCTCATACACTTTCCCATTATCATTGATCAGCAGCAGTAGATTTCCTATGAGGTGCTCAATGAGGAATAGGAAAATGAAAAGTCCCGTTGCTGCCATTACAAATTTTTTACCTATTGAAGACTCAAGAAATTTTATAATCCAGCCCATTAAATTCTCCGTTTACAGAAACAAAATTAAAAATAATTATGAGTCGTTGGTAATGAAAGGTCAGTATTAGATTGGATTTTTTGATAAGCACAAGGGCACACTACATTAAGTAAAAATATTGCAAACAACTTATCAAATATTTTAAATAAGTTCAAATAAATAAAAAATATTGATTTTATTCTTTATCAAATTTTAATTGCATTAATATTTGTCAACCAAGCAAAAAATATTTCTTTGAAATTAACCGGCATTCAAATCAATCTCTTCCTTTATAAAACAGTTTATATTGATTACTGCATTATCAGATAATTGATATTGAAGATGGGAATTTTTTTATTTAATGTTGTTTAGAAAATTAGCGGGGATTTTATGAAATTTATCAAAATAAAACTGCAAATTTTTATCCTTATTATTTTTCAAACCAATCTATTTTTCCCTCAAATCAAATCTTTCGGCTTGGAAGGTAAAATTGTAAATGATCTTAAAACATACAGCGGAAAGCTATATGCCGCAACAGATTCCGGAGTATATCAAAGAAATATATGGACTCAGGATTCGACATGGACTTTACTAGGTTTAATTGATAAGAACGTAACTGCAATCTATCCGCATATTTCCGGGGGCGGACCCGGACTCCTTGTTATAACTGCAGGAATTACCCCAAAATTTGCAGCCGGCGATTCTGCATTAATTTATTGCAGCTGTGAAGCAAGTGAAGATAACATTTGGACTGTTGCAGACAGCGGTATTAATCGGGATACAGTAAGATTTATTAATACTTTGGATGGATTTCCAAGTCCGGCAATTTGCGGTGAAACCTTTGCAGGGGGCACCGGGAAGTTATATAGGAGAGGATTTAACGAAACATGGTATGAAAAATCTTTTGATATCGGAGTGGGACATTTAAATGTAGTTAAAACCGATTCCAGAAATGGAAATACCTGGATTGGCGGAGAAAATGCAATCCTTTCCCCTTTTATCTCAAAATCAACCGATCAGGGTCTTACATGGATGTCCTCTTTTCCAATGCTGGGTGGAGATAATGCATGTAATTCTATTGAATTTGATGCTGCTGATACAAATATAATTTATGCCGGCATGGAAGGTTTAGTAATTAAATCAACCGACAATGGGTATACATGGGATCAAACAGATTTAAATGGCACTCCCTATTATTTTTATGGATTGGCAGGCGATCATAATATTTTGTATGCAGGAGGTTCAACAAATTCAAATGAGTTAGGACTTTATTGGAGCACCGACAAAGGTAATACATGGGATACTTTACCAATGTTGGATAGTATTCCATTTAAAGGAATCATAAGTATGGTATTAGCCGATCTCGGTATGAGAATTTATAAGACAAGATTATACTTGGGTACAAATGGAGATGGAGTTTTAAGTTTTGATTCCCCGATTGTTAATGTGGATGCAGGAGCAAACATTATAAATGAATTTTCTTTATCGCAAAATTATCCCAATCCATTTAATCCAAGCACTAATTTCGAATTTCGAATTGCGGATTTCGGATTTGTAACTTTAAAGGTTTATGACATTCTGGGGAACGAAGTGACTACACTTGTAAATCAAAAAAAATCCCCCGGAAAGTATAACGTAAAATTTAATGCGTCCGGGCTTTCGAGCGGGATTTATTTTTACCAATTAAAAATGGGTTCATTTATGCAGACAAAGAAGATGATTTTAATGCGGTAAAACTTCACCCGGGATAGATTTACCACAACAAAAAGGAAAAAATTTTTCTATTTTTGGAATTCAAATAATCGGAGAAAATACATGTCTTTAAAGAAATACTACCTTCTTATAATTGCTTTTGTTTTTACACTATTCCTGGGAGCACAAATGAAAAATATTGATGAAAATACAAAAGAATTTAAAATAAGAACCGGCGTGAATGTAAGTCATTGGTTATCCCAAAGTGATAAAAGAGGTGAAGAAAGAATAAATTATATATCAAAAGCTGATTTCGACACTATTGCATCAGGCGGTTTCGATCATGTAAGAATTCCAATTGATGAAGAGCAATTCTGGGATTCCAAGGGAAACCAGGAAAGGGAAGCTTTTCAGCTTCTTCACAAAGCCATCAACTGGGCATTCGAAGCAAACCTGCGTGTAATTGTGGATCTCCATATCATACGTTCGCATTATTTTAATGCAGAATTGAATCCATTGTGGTCTGATGAAAAAGAGCAGCAGAAATTAATTGACATGTGGCTTCAGCTTTCTGATGAACTCAGCAAATATCCAAATGGGATGCTTGCTTATGAAATTTTAAACGAGGCGGTTGCCGATGATCCTGAGGATTGGAATAAAGTTCTAAAAAAAGTCATCGCAGCAGTCCGAGAAAAAGAACCGGAGCGGAAAATAGTTATCGGTTCAAACAGATGGCAGATACCTGATACATTTCCTGAGTTGAGAATTCCGGAGGATGATAAAAACATCATTCTAAGTTTTCATTTTTATACTCCTTTAGCCTTAACACATCATTTGGCTCCATGGACACAAATTGCTGAATATAAAGGTCCTGTAAATTATCCCGGACAAATTGTAGATACTTTAAATTATTCCGGGCTCTCCGAATCAGCGGTAAAATCTATGAAAGAAGGAGCCAATGGGTATTTTGATAAAAAAAGATTGGAAGAAATTATGGTTCCGGCAATAAAGATTGCAAAAGAAAATAATCTGCCTTTATACTGCGGAGAATACGGCGTCTATCCGACTATACCGGATGAAATTAGATATAAATGGTATAAAGATGTCTGTGAAATATTTAATGAAAATAATATTGCATATTCTCATTGGTGCTATAAAGGAGACTTTCCTGTTGTAGGTGAAAGGAGTGTTTTAAACCGGAAGATGGTTAATATATTGACATCGAAATAAAAAATTAATATTGAGAGGGTGATTGCTTCAAAGAATTCTCCTTTTGACTTTTTCCTTTTGACTTTTTACTTTTACACAAGTTCTTTCAAATATTTACGGTGTCCCATTCCGGTTTATCGGAGAAGGGAATTATAGGGAATCCGGTGATCGTGAAATATTCGCGAGATTCCGGAGCTGACGCGCAACTGTGAAATTCAGTTTCTTTTACTGCT
>JBLNGL010000079.1:0-3168 GCA_050264735.1 Ignavibacteria bacterium
CACCAGGTATCATGGAAGTAAAGCGGATGTACACGATTCCTGAATACAGGGGAAAAGGAATTGCCACAAGAGTTTTAATTGAACTGGAAAGGTGGGCGTTGGAATTGTCTTACTCGAAATGCATCCTGGAAACGGGGAAGAAACAGCCCGAAGCAATTGCACTATATAAAAAGAACGGCTATAAATTAATTTCCAACTTCGGACAATATGAAGGAGCGGAAAACAGCGTTTGTTTTGAGAAGGAAATTAGCCACGAATTTCACTAATTAAATTCGTGTAATTAGCAGCTCAAAAACTTTAAATAACCTCGAATTTCATCCAGTTAGAACGGCTCTTGTGAGAGTAAGGTTCTCCCGCAGTAAAGATTACAGCGTCTCCTTCATTTACTAGATTCTTCTTCAGAAGTATTTTTTTTGCTTTATCAATTGTCTTATTGTTTTGAGATTCTTTATCAATTTCATCGCAGTATAAAGGAATTACCCCCCACCGCAGCGATAGACTATTTATTGTATCCGGATTATTTGAAAATGCCGCAATCAGAGACTTCGGTCTGAATTTGGCAAGGTTCATAGCTGTTCTCCCTTTAGTTGTTAATGCAGCGATCACGGAAGCATTTATCTGCCTGCTGATTATGGAGATTGCATTTCCGACAGAATCAAAAAGATTATCTTCAACCTTTTCCGGAATTTTAAAAATAACTTTTCCTTCCGATAAAGCATGCTTCTCAGCATTTGCTATTATGTCATTCATTGTTTTAACGGTATTAACCGGGTGTTTGCCGATGGATGTTTCCCCGCTCAGCATTACAACGTCCGTCCCGTCCCAAACTGCATTTGCTACATCGGACGCTTCTGCTCGCGTTGGTATTAGGTTTTGTATCATTGACTCAAGCATTTGTGTTGCGGTGATAACCAGTTTGCCTACTGAATTGCACTTTTTAATTATTTCTTTCTGAATTACCGGCACTTCATGCGGCGGCAATTCTACACCGAGGTCGCCTCTGGCAATCATAATTCCATCTGCTTCCTCAAGTATTGAATCGAATCTTTCAACTGCTTCTCTCTTCTCAATTTTAGCAATGATCGGCTTGTCAAGATTTTTTTTGTTCAGCCAAGTTCTTAATTCCTTTATATCATCTGCGGAGCGGACAAAGGAGAGTGCGATGTAATCGAACCTGAAAGACTGTGCGAACTCAAGATCGGCATAATCTTTTTGAGTAATGGAAGGAGTAGATAATTCCATTCCCGGGAGGTTCATCCCTTTTTTCGGTTTCAGAATTCCGCCGTTCTCTATTAAACAAACAACGGATTTGTCTTTTTTCTCAATTATCTTTAATCTTATAACACCGTCATCAATTAAAATCGGATCATCGATTTGAGCATCCTCCGCGAGCTGCTTGTAGGAACATGAAATAATCTTCTGACTCCCTTTAATACCTTCAACCGTAATTTCAATTTTGTCCCCGGTATTTAATTGGATTTCCGGCTCAATCAATTCTCCGACCCTGATTTTCGGTCCCTGGAGATCAATAAGGATTGCAAGCGGCTTCTTTTCCTCCAGGCAAGCCGCATTTATTTCATTAAAAAGATTTTTAAAGAATTCTTTATTGCCGTGTGAAAAATTCAGTCTGACGCCGTCAATTCCCGCTTCAATCATTTTCTTTATAATATCTGCAGTGGAAGTGCCGGGACCCAGAGTAACTAAGATTTTAGTTTTTGCAATCATTTCCGTTCAATTTTATTTATTTTTTTTCTTCTTTGCAGGAAGGTTTGCTGTTTTCCCCTGCTTAAAAAAATTATTAGCAGGTCTGACTGCCTTAGATTTTGCATACAGATCTTTTATTTTCTTTTCTACAAGATCGAATACCGAACCGGATTCATACCCATTCTTTAGTTTTTTACCTGCAGGAATCCCGGTCAAAATTTCAATTCCTTCTTCCACCCTTGAAATCGGGAAAATATGAAATTTGCCGTTTCGTACAGATTCAATTAAATCTTCTCTGAGCATAAGCTCCTTTATATTCTGATACGGTATAATAACGCCCTGGCTTCCTGTCAATCCGCGGGATCTGCAGACATCAAAGAAGCCTTCAATTTTTTCATTTACTCCGCCGATCGGCTGCACATCTCCTTTTTGATTTAAAGAACCGGTAACTGCAATTGACTGCTTGATAGGGAGTTCAGCTAAAGTAGAAAGGAGTGCAAAGATCTCGGAACATGAAGCGCTGTCTCCCTCAACCATTCCGTAGGATTGTTCAAAAACCAAATTCGCATTAAATGAGAGGGGAATATCCTGCCCGAATTGCTCTTTAAAATAACCTGAAATAATTAAAACTCCTTTAGTATAATGCCTGCCCGACATTCCGGCTTCCCGTTCAACGTTTATGATACTTCCGCTGCCGAGCGAAATTGTTGCGGTTATTCTCGCAGGACGACCGAACGAATAAAAATCAGCTCCGTAAATTGCCAGACCGTTTATTTGTCCGATTCTTTCTCCGGTCGTATCGATTAAAAGCATCTCATCCTTTATCATATCATCTACTTTTGATTCCAGCAGACCATGCCTCTCCATTGCGTATTTAAAAGCTTTCTCTACATGAGCAGCACTGACTACATTAAATCCATCATCACACGCCCAGTAATTCGCTTCGCGGGCAATATCGGCGATTTTGGAAAACCTCAATGTAAGCTTTCCTTTTTGTCCTGCAAATCTTGCACTTATTTCAATTAGCTTTGCAATGGCGGAACGGTCGAACTCGCATAGGTTTTCATCTTTAATCAGCTTTTTAATTACCCTGGCGTACTCAACGATTGTTTTTTCATTGCTCTTAATTTCATAATCAAAATCGGCCTTAACTTTAAATATTTTTTTAAAATCATATTCGTACTCGGAAAGATAGGCATAGATAAACTGGTTCCCGATCAAAATTATTTTTGTATCTATATCAATCGGCTCCGGCTTAAGAATGGAAGGCGCAAGCTGGAAGAAAGTATGTGTATCCTGTATTTCAAGCTTCCGGTAAGTGAGGACGCGTTTGAGCATTCTCCAAACTCCCGGTTCCTCAAAAAGATGCAGGACATTTAAAACAAGATAACCGCCGTTTGCCCTTAGCAGCGACCCGGCTTTTATTTTTGTGAAGTCGGTATACCATCCGCCTCTGCCGTCGTT
>JBLNGL010000080.1:0-9923 GCA_050264735.1 Ignavibacteria bacterium
GATTCTCCGTGCGGAATCGGTGATACAACACCGCTTCAGGATCTAATTGCGATTGTTTCTGATCCCGCCAGTACAATTCATTTGCGATGAGCTGTCCATTCCGGTAATAGTAAAATTCGCCATCTTGAAGAGGAAAAAAGAACAAGAAATTCCTTCTTGGTTTTTGGTGAAAGATGAACACCTCGGCGTATGGATTTTGCTGCGCAACCCTTTTTGCTCCTGCAAGTGCTTCGTCATCTGCATTGTATTCATTACCACTGGTATCATGAAGAATATAGTCGCCATCACCGTGGATGACGCATATAATTGAGTACTTGGTCGCAAGCACATGCTCGGTCTTTCGAGATTCTTCTTGAACAGGGAGGCCGGCGCTGCACGAGGATAGAAACAAAGTAAGTGCCGCATAACCAATGCTCATAAAAAGTATATAGAACCGAGTTTCCCTAACCGATCGGTACTGCATACTTCGCAAATTGAAAGCCGAATGTTCGTTCAAGGGAAGTCTACCTATACTATAAGCACAACAAGGATTATGATCAGGAGAAGAGCGACAAGACTGATGGTTACCATCTCTGCCGCCTGTTCCATATCCTGCACAACGTAATCAGAGAAAGCATTGAGATCCTTATCCAACACTCGCTCGTAGCCGTTGCTGCCTGCAAGCTCATCTCTTTTCTCTTGCAATGTAGCTTTGAAGCGATTAATACCGATGCGATCGACTTTCGAAATCATTCCCGAATTTTGAACTTTGTCCAATGCCTCGGACATACTCTGAAATGATTCGCTGAGAATTTTACGCTTCTCGGATGCGTTCTCTGTCGATTTCACTTTGTTTGCTGTATCGCTGAAGTATTTTTGAAGTTCGCCTTTTCCATCCGCATTTGACGGGAGGGCCAGAACAAACATCATAATAATAGACCCAAAAGCTATTCGTATTTGCATTTTTGTCCCTTTCATGAGGTTGAGACGAAATTGATTGATCAAACGATCAACAAGATGGTTATTATTTACAAAACAATAAGCATCGATCGGAACCAATTTCTCTATGTTGTTTGTTAACTGCAGGGAAAACCTTATTCAGCTTTTCGAATGCAATTAACCTTTTAGAAACTATCGAATAACTTGCTGCAAAGAAATAGCCCAAAGGGACGAAAAAGGGGTTAATCCTTAATGAGGATAAAATTAATTTTCTGTAAAAAAAGGAATCAATAAGTCTTCAACCCCTCCGTTATCCTATTTGTTCTCAGAATATTAATTATTCTACAGCAGATTTAACTATAAACAGATGTAATAATTGAATAAAGGTTAATCTTTTAGGGTGAGATACCATGCAGATAAGTTTTCTTTGCGAATAATTTTATAAATCAGCCTGATGAAAAAAATTAAAAGAAGTACCTCAACAAAGCCTAAGAAGGTATAGGATGTAAGAAAACCTCCGAGCCATAACGTTATGAGACTAAGATCAAATATATGACGCATTTTCGGAACTACACATTTTTTCTGGCTAAAGTTGAAGATATTTGAATTTTATATATCGTTGGATGAAAAAAAATTAAGCAAGATAAAAAGCAAACTCTGCCCAAAGAATATCATCGCTATCAATTGAATTGCATTCATTTCATATATTCTTTTATACTAAATCTTTGGGCAGAATTGCCGGGTAACTCTTAGAAGCACTAATATTGAAAGACTCCTATCTACTATCAACAATTATTAGGATAAATTCAATCGTACAAAAGGATGAAAAAAGAACTACATCTTTAGGTTAAGCTACTAATCTGACTAAGAAGGAAATCTCAGCTTATTTAACTAAACTTTTAAATAAAGCACTCATCATTTGGAAAAAAAATCCGCCCCCGGCTAAAAGAAAATCTAAATAGTCAATTCCAAATTTCTCGTCAGATCCTATAAAAAAGGATAGAAGATTCGTAAAGAAAATGATCATCAAAATTGTAGTAAATCCCCAAAAACCGGCTATCAGCGGATTAAATAAATGATCATTTAATTTTTTAAAACCTGGAATTGAAATTGTAAAGTAAGGTGAAATTAATCTTATTAATGTTTCCATTTTTATTATTTGTTTATATTTAATTAAAATATGGTTTAGTAATATTCTCTGTCATTTCTGCCAACGAATGACTATTAAGGAAAATCTGTAAACTATAATTCCCAATCAGATGTTCAGTTATTATTAGGTTGCCAATCGTTCTTCTCATGAAAATGCTGCATTCAAAAAAAAAGACCCGAAAAACTTCCGGGCCTTTTGAATAATTTTTAAAACTTCATTGTTATAATTTAGATGAATTAGTAACTACAATCTCTACCCGACGATTGTTGGCACGGCCTTCAGCATTATCATTGGTTGTAACAGGTCTGTCTTCACCAATTCCAACTGCTTGAATAAGATCTCCGGAGTACCCGCGTGAGATTAGATATGAGCGTACTACATCCGCACGCCTTTGAGCTAATTCCTGGTTGTAACCGGAAGATCCCTGAGAGTCGGTATGACCTTCAATAGTGAGTTTTCGATCTTTTGTCGTCAGCAGTGCATCTGCTACTTGGTTTAACTGACCCTGTGCTGCCGGCAAAAGCGTTGATTCGTTCGATGCAAACAAGACACTGCCTGATAGTGTAATTACCAGACCGCGAGCATCTGCTTTAGCTGAAAGTTTGTCAAAATCTGCTAAGGCACCAGCCGCAACTATCTCGGCATCCTTTCGTGCTTTTTGTTCTATGACAAGTAACTCTGCCTGGGTTGTTTCATAATCTTTTTTCGCTTGTTCAGTGGCAGTATTTTCGGCAAATGTGATTGCCAGAGCCTCGGCTAACATTGATTTGCGATCTGCTACATAGGCGAGATCACGTGTAAGGTAAGAATCGGGATCATCCAGAAAAGATTTTTCAGCGATGTCCAGTGCTATTTGTGCTTTATGCAGTTCTGCAGGCACTAATTGTGCTGCCTGACCGGTGCTTGCACGCTGATAAGCTTGACGGGCATTAACCAGTTCGGTTGGAGGAACGGTTGCACCGCAGCCGGCAACGATAAGCCCTGCAAATATTACAGTTATAAAATATATTACGGATTTCATAAGTTAATTCCTTTCTTTAAGTAACATGTTATCCTGCCGGAGTTGTTCAACTCTTTCAATTGCCTCTGTAGCTTCTTTTTTATCGTTATCTCCTCGAGATAGTGCTACTGCCAGCTCTCCGTCAGCTTGAGCACGCAATAACATTGACTCTGCCTGTTCCTTATCACCCTTTTCTGCAAATTCCTGGGCTTTTACCAGTTCTTCTTTTGCAAGCTGTAAATAAAGAGATGCATTGGAAATGTCTGATGCACCAACTTCTTCAGCTGCACGAATAGCAGATGTGGTGCCTTCTTTATCGACTACCACCGCACTATTTCCACATCCGGCAATTACTGCACTGAAGAAAATACCCGCCAATACCATGACGATCTTCCTATATTTCATAAGATACTCCTTTTTGATTATTGCAACATTATTTTAGTATATGTTATCATTTCAGAAATCCCTTTTAATTTAAAATAATGTACCGATGATGGATTCTATATCCTATAGTGCAATAGGATGAAAAAAGGATTAAGCCTTTTTAACAAAAAAGGTTAATTAAATTAAGTAGAAAATTGTTTTTGCAGTTAAATATAAAACGATATTACAACTTTCATTTTTTGATTGGCTTTTTTCTGTTCATGGTTTCCCCGGATTATTTTCTTTGAATTAATTTTATTCTGAACCTTTGCCCTCATGTTTTTTTCTGCTTTTTAACTGTAAGGATTCGAAATTAAAATGATTCAAATTTAAATCTATTTGTTTTGTTCACTTAGACTAATTAATAATTCACTATGCAAAGACATGATAACAACGCCTCTATATTAGAATGAATTATTCTTTTATCAGTTTTATATGAACTCTTCTGTTCATAGATCTCCCTTCATTTTGGCACCCACAACGAAACCGATCTGGCATTACAGCGGAATTCGCCCCAGCCATCTTTGTTGGTAACTATCGGGTCACTGACATGCTTTGTAAGATCAAAATAGGTTGTGTTTGGGTAGCCGGTTTCCATATATTTTGTACCATCTTCTCCATTGCTCAGAATGACAGCCATCCCTCCCGGATTCTTATCGTTACCAATGCGTGTCCACCCAACACAATTTTGGTGATCAAAATAATCATATTGATCTCCGTAAGCATTATTCCTGCGTGCTTTCAAAAAAAGATCAATTAGCCACTGATGTTTATCCATCCAGACTTCATACTCATTTCCATCTTTGCCTTTATCCTTGTAATGAGCTCCATAATAATCAGGAGCAAAAACACATGGGTAACCATCTCTTCTTAAAAGTATGAATGCATAAGCCAGCGGCTTGAACCAGGCCTCTACAACAGATTCAAGAGATTGTAAAGGTTGTGTGTCATGGTTGCTTACAATCGTCACGGCAAGGATAGGGTGCTCCTTTACAAGGGTATTATCAAAAATCGTTTGCAGATTGAAGTTTTTTTCAAGTTTGCTGGCTTGAGCAAAATTATAATGTAGGATTACATCAAAAAGCATTATAGTATGATCGGTCATATTTAAAAAATGCTTCAATGCCTCAGATTCTCCTGACCAATATTCACCCACGGCAAAGAGTCGACGCCCGCTTTGATCGGATAAATGCTTTATCCAATCGAGAAAGAATCTGGATTTTACATGCTTCACTGCGTCAAAACGAAACCCCTCTACGCCCGTGGTTTCAAGGTACCATTCTCCCCAGTAAAAGAGTTCCTTCCGCACATCGGGATTGTTAATGTCCATGTCGCAGCCCATCAGGTAGTCGAAGTTGCCTTTTTCCTGATCCACGTTATCATCAAATCTTTTGCCTTCAAAAAGATAAATGGCTTTTTTGTTTTCATCGAATACATTATGGTCAACAGAATTAAAGTGCCACCAGTGCCATTGCAGATTGGAGTATTTGCCATTTCGACCTTGAAAAGTAAAATGGGTCCAGGCTTTTATAGCTTGTAATTCACCAACAGGTTCATTCCGATTTTCCGGATTAAAAGGAGTGGCTTTAAATTCCTCTGTTTGATCTGCGCCCAGTTTATGATTGAAAACAATATCGGCATATACTTGTATTCCTACCTTCTGAAGAGCCTTTATCGCAGCAAGATATTCATCACGGGTTCCATATTTGGTGCGGACTGATCCTTTCTGATCGAACTCTCCCAGATCAAAAAGATCGTAAACACCGTATCCTACATCATATCCACCAGCAGATCCTTTATAGGCCGGCGGCAGCCAAACCGCTGTAATTCCGGCTTCAGCGAGTGCTGAAGCATTGTTTTCCAATTGTTTCCACAAACTGCCATCGGCTTCAGTATACCAATGGAAATACTGCATCATAACACCATTAAATTCGTTCATATATACCTCTTTTATTTTTAATCACCATTGAACGGAATTTTTTGCTTATATACAGCCGTTATGTCCGCTTCAGTAAAATAATAAGGTATAGTAAAATTAAATTACTGCAGTCTTCATGAGCAACATTCTCGTATACGGAATGAGTCAATAAAGAAGGTCAGCAGATCGAAATCAGCTCATCTCCTGACCTTCCCGGCTGTAATACATCAACTTCTACAAGGACTTCAAATACTCAATGAGATCTTTCTTCTCTTCTCCGGTTAATCCAAGTTTCAGGAAGGTATTGTAATGCTCTATAACATCCTGCAGATTTGCAAAGCGGCCATCGTGGAAGAAACCACCCTTTTGATGCGTCCATAGTCCTGCAAGCGGAGCAGTTCTATACATATGTGTCGGAGAGCGATCTGCTTGGAATGAGTCGATACCGATCTCGCCCGGTGAATGCAGGTTATTCCCCGGCTCGGTAAAAATTGGAGGAACATGGCATGTTGCACACTTTGCCTTGCCGGCAAATAATTCTTTCCCATGTCCAGCCGCTTTTTCGTCAAAGCTGCCTTTCGGCGGCTTTGGTGCAGGAATGACTATTTGATAGATGTGAAGCGCTGCAAGTTTTGATGTGACCATATCGGGTGTACCTCTTGTATTGCCGGCACCGGTTTTATTAGCGACTGGGTATTGATTTTTGTCGTTAAGCCGTTCATCGAAGAAAGTACCTTTGCCGTTCATCTCGGTCGCAGCAACATAGGCATTCCAGTACGGCACTGAGCCGAAACCTGTCCAAGTATGTAAATTCACGCCTGCCAACCCGAAGGCAGGTGGTATCAATGTGCCTGCTTGTCCTCCGTCAGGTCGAAATGCTTTGCCGTCCTTATCAAGTTCGGCGTCAAAGCGTCCCGGTCCCCAGCTATTGAGAACTTTTTTTACCGTCCCTTCATCGACACCGAGCAGATCTGTAAATGGTTTGAGATTCGGAGCTAGCGAGACAATCACTCCAACATTCAAGTCCCGGTTTGCCCAGCCATCCAATCGCTTTCCGATACCCGGTACGAAAGAGTTATCAACAGTTGAATGACAGAAGGCGCACTGGATGCCCATCGACTTCAAGTTTCCTTTGTCATCAAAGATACCTTTGACACCAACGACAGCATTTAACTTGAGTAAAGCTAATGTCGTAGCCGGATCATCCAGATTTACTTTGCCGTCTTTGAGCTGATTCTGCAGATCTTTGGGCAAAGCATCAACATCTACCTTAAGTCCAACAGACAAGGCTGTTTTCGGGCTCACTCCACCTCCGACACCTCCGTTCTTTTCGCCTGCAATAGCTTTGTGAAGCTGCAGTGCGTCACCCCAGAATTCTTCACTGCCGAAAGTATCATAGCGGAATATCTGCCTGCCCTCCTCAATCATTTGTTGCGCATGAGCTGTAATCATGCTGTCATTTTCGGAGAGTTTTTCTTTGGAAGACTCTGGAAGGGCTTTGCCCTGATCGGTGAAAAATCTAAAACCAACGAGGAAAAAAAGAATGACCAAAAGAGAGCCAATTAATGATACAACAGTTTTAGTTTTCATAGTTCCTCCTTTTTTGAAATTAATTATTGATTATTATGTGCGCAACCATTTCGCCCAACTATTGTAACACAAAATTTCATTTATCCTTTTCATATGATTAAATAAGCCGTAAATTCTTTTTTATTTTTTTTGTGTTGCATGATCCAAGAGATTTATAATTATTCTAAGTATTTTATTGCTTGCATGTGAAATGGAATCATGAATGATAATTGCTCTTTAATGCAAAGCTTCCAAGTGATTGTTTTTGTCATATTCATAACCTAAACATAGATCGGTTGAAACTTATCGCCGAGTCTGTTAGAATCCGGAATAATTAGCTGCAGACTCCGCTAAATGAATATATTTGAACTAAATTTAGAGTGTAAGACCCACCTGAGCAACAATTAAGAGCCGCGCTCTCTTTTCTAAAGGGAAGAACGGAACCAATTCCAGACCGGCTATTATTCTCTCGGCTAAGTCGAGTCCGAGTATCCTCGTTATCTCAACCACATCAAGGAATACAGAAAAAGCCAATCCTCCACCTCCAACATTAACATCGAGGGGAGAACTAACCCCAAATGTTCCAACCCCCAAATTAACCGGGAATCGATCCCCGGATATTTCGTTCACATAATAAAATCGTATCATCGCACTTGTGTTACCGTAGTCCAAGGTATCTTCTGCTTTCGTGTCGAATAAAACTTTGGGTATCCCGAGAGAAAAATCTATTTCAATCTTCGGACCTCTTACGCGGAAATAGCGAGTATATGAGTTGGATTGATCATAACCTCCGATCTTTATAGTGTAATCAGGTTCGATGTTGATCTTAATAATAGCCCAATCGGGCAGGGAGTCCAGATGTATATGTACTTGTGTAAATTCCTCCGACCGAATTGCTGCATAGGAACCGTAAGCTGAACGGTATTGAATTAACATAGCCCTGTCCCGGTTCGGATTGTTGTCACTTCGAAATGTTAAGACACGCCGTTCAAAAGTTTGTGCCGTAGTTCCATCTCGCAATTGCACTGTCGTCCTTATTGTAACAAACTGCGGTCCCATTCCCAACCGAATACTATCACGCTGGAATATTACTCGAAGGTTCCGTATCTGACTACGGTCGAGCGTTACAGCCGATTGCAGATCCTCACTGCCGGCTTCCGGTTCAATGCGTACATAATTGCTTATCTGTTCTATAAACTGATGCTCTTCGACATCCACGATACAATCGGTCTCGTAAATAAAACGTCGTCCTTGAGCATCCAGGACACTGAGTCGAACTCGATATAGACCAGGGGCGCATGCTTGAGGGATGATAGCATTGTATATGTTGTTATTAATGGATTTTAGTGTTGTCCCTTCAATCATTAAGATTGGAGTTACAATAACTGTTGCCGTACTGTCATTTCGTTGAACTGTTAAATGGACGGTGTCCCTAGGAAAGTATACAGACCTATCAACAGAGAGAGTTATAATTTCATCCTCGAGTGAGGATCGAATGAGTGTAGGATATTTCTGTTGAGCTTGCACCATCCATGTACTTAAAATGCTGAAAATCATAAGATATAATAAATTGAGCTTTAGCATGTTTTTAGGAAATTTTTGTAAAAGTGATAATTTTTACTTATCTCTTTCTTATTCCTTTTAATTCTAATTATATGATGCGTTGATATCCCTCAGAACTCTCAATACTCCACAGCCTTCAAACTATCATACTTCACAACCTTTATCAGAAATAGTTTTTCCCAATTGAAAAGAGCATTTTTAATTGCCGGTGTTTTTTTCATTGTTCTTTCTTCTTCGGCATCGGTGTTGAGATTTCATTGAACTTTTCTGATCCGAGCAATACAGCAATCCATCGAGTTCTTTCACTACTTTCAAAAGCAAACTTCAGAGTCATCGTAAGCGGTATGCAAAGAATCGCACCTATCAAACCGAGCAGGCTGCCCCAAAAAATCAATGAGAGAAAGACGACCAATGTAGAGAGCCCAAGTTTCCTCCCCATTAGCCGCGGTTCAATCACATTACCTATTATAAATCCAATAAGAATATTACCTGCAACTACAAGCAGGGCGCTGCCCATTCCGAGTTGAACAAGTGCCAGAAGTGCTGCAGGAATGGCGGCGATAACCGCACCGATATTAGGTATATAATGAAGCAGAAATGCAAGGAAACCCCATAGGACGGGAAATTGCACCCCGAGTATAAACATCCATACTGCGATTAAGATTCCGGCGGTCAGGTTGATCAAAGTTTTGATGACCATATAGCGTTTCATATCAGAGATGAACTTTGTGAACCGGGGAAATACCTGCTTAGGATCCCCCAGAATAATACGGAGTTTTATGGGAAAGCTTGAGATTTCAAGCAAGATAAAGGTTACTGTGAGAAGTATGAGGACGAGATCGGAAAGTACTGAACTCAATCCTGACAGTAAGGCGGCAGTAAGCTTCATTACTGCTTCCGGGTTAACATATTCTAGAAAAAATTTTTCTTTGACTACAATACCCTTGCTGGCCAGCAGTGCACTAAGCTCCAAGACCTGCTCTCGAATACGTGACTGCAATAATGGAAGTTCATCTAAAAAGCTGCTAATGGATGTGCCAATTTGTGCGCCAATCAGAATTAGAATAATTATCATAACAGCCATAACGATTAACACTGCAAATCCGGATGGAATACGTTTTTCCTTTAACCAGAGCACCGGCGGGGTTCCAAGCAGTGCAAGAAAAACAGAGACAAGGAGCAGGACAACAGCGGATTGTGCAAGATTAATCCCTGCAATGATTATTACAAATGCTGCTGCGCTAACAAGGATGCGAATTCGGCGAAAAGAATTACTTTGTTCAGTCATAAAATTATGCGATTATATTTTTTTCGTCTAAAATTAAACATCATTGCTGCTGCCGAGACAAAAAAAATCACAAAACCAATCAAATAAAGCCGAG
>JBLNGL010000081.1:0-5330 GCA_050264735.1 Ignavibacteria bacterium
GAACCGGATGGACCTCCGCCGATTATTATTACTTCGTAATCAAGCCCGGCCATTATTTAAATACCACTACAAGCCATCTGAATGCCCATTTCCTTTTTATTGAATACCCTGCGGCCGGAAGAGTTGCTAAAATATCTTTTAATTCTTTTTTTACGAATCCTTTTTTAACAGACAAAGGAGCATCATTTTTTACTAGTTCACTTTTTGAAAAAAATAATGTCAATATTTTTATTCCTGCTAAAGCAAAAATATTACGCCTCAGTTCATTTATTACTATTCCTTTTTTTACCAGCAGCAGAAGATTTCCTAATATTTCTTTTAATTCATCTATTCTGAAATGATGCATAAGAAGCGAGGCATGTACTATATCAAAATATCCTTTTTTTAAAGGAAGATAAAATATATCTCCGCAGATAATATTTAATGACTTCATGTTTTTGGAATAATGACATGCCTGCTGATTTTTATCCAAAGAGCAGATACTAATTTCTTTAAATCCTTCTCTTATCTTAAGAAGAATTTCCGATGAACCGCTCCCTGCATCCAATATTTTAAAATTTAAATTAGAATTGCCGGGTGTATAAAATTTCCCAATGCCCGCTTTTGAAACTGAAATACCGCCAAGAAGCCTGTTTATCAATTCTAATTCGGCTAAAGCGCCGTCAATTCTCTTATCAGTTATAGAAAAATCATCCATCATTTCTTTTTTTGTGCTGCGTTTTAAGAACATTAAGCTCCTCGGAATATAGCTGCTTCCATCGTCAGGCCCGGTCCAAATGCAACAGCGCAGCAAAGATCGCCTTTTTCAATTTTTTCATTCCTTAATATTTCTTTCAATACAAATAGGATAGAAGCGGAAGACATATTACCGAAATTCCTTAAGATTTTTCTTGAAGGAACCATCTGCTCTTCGGATAATCTTAGCCCTTTTTGAAGTGAATCCAGAATTGACCTGCCGCCCGGATGCAAAGCCCAGTATTTTATTCTTTTTTCATTTATTCCATTTGATTCCAAAATTTTAATTAATTCGGGAACAGCAGAATCGAGTATAATTTTTGGGAGTTCAGGAGATAAAATCATTTGAAAACCCTGATTTCCGATTCTCCAACCCATATAATCGGATGAATCTTTAAATAAGAAAGTAAAAGTGTCCAGAAGTTCAAATTTTATCTTAGTGGAATTTAAAGAGTTTGAGAGATAAGCAGCAGCACAGCCGTCGGCAAAAATCATATTTGAGAGAATGTTATCCCTAGTGGGTTCCATCTGGAGGTGGAGGCTGCATAACTCTACGGAAACCATGAGTGCATTTCGGGGCTCATCCTTAAAATTACTTAGAGATTCAAGAACTGAATGAAAACCGGTAATCGATGCTGCACAACCCATAAAACCTATATTTGTTCTTTTAATCCCTGGATAGAGCTTAAATTCTTCAATGATGAAATAATCCACTCCCGGGGCAAAAAAACCTGTGCAAGATATTGTAATTAATCTGCTGATCTCTGCAGCTTTTATTTGGTTACTATTTATTAAATTTCCCACTGCCTCGCACGCAAGCTTTTTTGACCATTTTTCATATTCATCCATTCTCTCCTGGGTCCCCGGAACTATTTCTTTTCCATCTTTTGAAAAAAATTTTTCTGTTGGACTCTCTGCTGCGTCCTGAAGAACAATATGGCGGTTATCAATTCCCGAATGCGTTGCCGCCGCTTTAATTAAACGAGATATTACAGGTTTTACTCCAATCCTCTTTATCAATTCTAATCCGGCTTTGTTCTGCGAAACTTTGAACGGCGGTGAAGCCGTAGCAATATCAATTAAATAAGTTTTATTCATACTAAATGAATATAAAATTAATTAGTGAAAGGATTCTAACGAAAAGGTCATGTTTTGATAGATGGTTTTATTAAATTTGGGTTACATCAATTTAAAAATTCACGTCATACTTAATGGACAAAGTACTCTTCATCACATACTATTGGCCTCCTTCAGGGAAGGCTTCGCTCCATTGGCCTTTGAAAATAATTCAGCACCTAATGGAATTTAACTGGCAACCAGCTGTTTTGACCGCATCTGAAGATGCTTTCTCCTATAAAGATGAAACCTTGTTAGAACAAATCCCGGTTAATTTAGACATAATAAAAACCAGATCGTATGAGCCTTTTAAAATTTACAGAAAGTTGACGGGAAAGAGTGAAACTGAAGCTTTAATTCCATCAGAAAGCATATCCAAGGAGAATAAAAATATTGCGCATAAATTATCTGTATGGATCCGGATGAATTTATTTATCCCGGATGCAAGAGCCGGATGGTATTGGCCTGCAGTTAAACAGGGCAAAGATTTTTTAAAAAAAAATAAAGATTTTAAAGCAGTAATCTCCGTCGGGCCGCCTCATACAGCTCATTTAATAGGCAAAAATTTGAGTAAAACATTTAACATTCCCCATTTCCCTGTTTTTATAGATCCATGGACGGATATTGTATATTATAAGAATTTTAAAAGAAGCAGAATCACATTAGGTCTCGACAGGCATTTTGAGAAAAGCGTTCTCCGGAATTCAAAGAAAGTCATTTTTATTACAGAAACTATGAAAAAAGATTATATCGCCAAATATAAATGGCTGGAGAATAAATCGGAGGTTTTATACTGGGGTTATAATGAGGATGATTTTGCGGGAATGGATTCCGGTGAATCTAATAAAGAAAAAATAATTCTACATGCCGGGAACATTTTTGATTATCAAAATCCTTTAAATTTCTGGAAAAATTTAAAAAAGAAAATTGAAGCAGGGGGGAAATATAAACTTAAATTTATCGGTACAGTTAGTCCCGGAATTAAAAGAACAATTGAAGAGACAGGTCTTAGTGAACATACATTATACTTAGGCTTTCTGCCCTATCCGGAAATGATAAAAGAATTAATGAATGCATCATTCTTGTTAGTCTGTGCAACCGAACCGAGGCATGTTCCGGGAAAACTTTTTGAATACCTGAGATCGGGAAAACCTATTATTGCCTTCGGGGATAATAACGAAGAGGTATATAAAATCCTTAAAGAAACAAAAGCAGGAATGCTTTTTTGTTATAACGAGGATGCTGAAATTATTTTTACCAAGGCAGATGAATTTAAAAGGGATTTGGAAAAAGTTAAAAA
The DNA here is from genome assembly GCA_050264735.1 of Ignavibacteria bacterium. GTDB lineage: Bacteria > Bacteroidota > Ignavibacteria > Ignavibacteriales > Ignavibacteriaceae > DATKLQ01. The sequence goes on from JBLNGL010000081.1 coordinate 3,152, forward strand.
ATTCGATAGAAAAAATATTGCCGTAAAACTGGAGGAAATAATAAAGAGTTAAAGTTCATTTTAAAAGTTTAATTTTCCATTTTATTATCTAATTAAATTTATTATCAATTTTTTTTAAAAATCCAATGAAATAACCATTGGAATTACTCCCCATCCCACTATAATAAATCCTGTATTCATTCCCCTTTTTAAGCAAATAAGGGTAAGCAATATCATAAGCCCAGTGGTTTGATGTATTTTCAGCAGTAAAGAATGGATTGGATAATGATTTTATCCAGTTTATGCCGTCTTCAGAGCTTGCCATACCAAAACCATTCGCAGATTTATTCATATAAACCATTTTAAAAGAACTGCCGTCTTTAATAACTGAGGAATAAAATACTCCTCTTCCTTCCCATTCAAGTTCCGGAATTAAAACGGGGTTGTTTACATTTTTTTCCCACTCAATACCATCTAATGAAGCCGCAACTCCCACAGCAACCTCTTTGGAAGGACTAATTCCGTAATAGTATAAAAGATATGTATTACCGGTTTTTAAAATTGAAGAAGAAGCTATCTGGTATTCCCATCCTACTGTTCCATATAGAACAGGTTCCGGGTACTTTTCCCAATTTAAACCGTCTCTTGATGTTGCAAGACCTATATTCCAATTTAAATCAGGGTTCGACCAGGCGACATAATACATTCTAAAAATATTACCTTCTTTTATAACTGCTCCCGGGTGCACTGCCCAAGAATCCCAAGAACCCGGTTCCCCAGGCAGCAATACTGGAGTTGATTGCGCTAGTGTCCACGTTATACCATCTAAAGATTCTGCTAAAAAAACATATTTAATGGCATTTCCAGCATCAGCCATATACCACATCAGATATTTATTATTTTCCTTAAGCAAAACCGGCTGTGCAATTCCATAATTGTCATATTTATTTCCAACAGGCGTATGAACAGGATTACCAGAATAGTCTATCCAAACGGATTCGGTTTCCCAGATGACATAAATATAAATGTTCCCTGTTCCTTCTTCGCTAGGCGATAATACAAGATTGACCTCAGTAGTTACTCCCTCCTGTACAGTAACATCTGTTTCTCCCTTATACACTGCCGCTCCGCTTTTATTTAAAGCTTCTACTGATAAATGCCATGTTCCCGTTAACACATTTTCAAAAAATACATCCGAACTTATTTCGGTTACTAAATTCATTTCAAGAGTTATACTATCATAATTTATCCTACTAAGGGAAGCCTTAACCTTCACTACATTTGACGGAGCATTTTCTTTATCTATTTTTATGGAAACGGTTCCGGTACCTACTTCTAAATTCGAATTTTCGGTGATTGATTCCTTAGAGCAGCTTCCCAACAAATAAGCAGTAAAAATCAATAAATTAACAAGATAAAATTTCATTCAAATTACTTTAAATTAATAATAATTTAAAATTTTCTTAAGACTCCGATCATACCTTCATTATTAAAATCGTATCCGGTATAATAGATTCTATATTCGTTTCCGAATTTTCTAAAAAAGGGATAAGCTATTCTTTTTGCCCATTTGTTGAAAGAATTTTCAGAAACAAAAAATGGATTATTATTTTTCTTTCTCCATACTTTTCCATCTTCCGAGACAGCCATTCCAAAGCCGCTGGCTGCCGCATTCATATAAACCATTGCAAACTGACCATTCTCAACAATAACTGATGGATAATAGATACCGGTACCTTCCCATGATTGATTAGCCTCCAAAATCGGGTTATTTCCATATCGTTCCCAGTTAATGCCGTTTTGGGAAACAGCAAGATTAATAGTATAATAAGGATAATGCCTTTCAATAAAATACATGTAATAAACATTGTTCACTTTTATAATATCCGAAGCTCCAATTTGATGTTCATTTTCAGTAGCATATAAGACCGGTTCAGAATTTTTAGTCCAGTTGATTCCGTCCGGAGAAGCAGCAAGACCAATATGCCACATGTCGTATTGATCTCTCCAGCCATGGTAATACATTTTATAATCAGAATCTGCCCGCACAACCGGACCAGAGGTTACAGTATAATCATCCCAGCTTCCATATTCACCTGGCAGTAAGACAGGAGATGGATATACAGTCTCCCATGACAAACCATTTGCCGACTCGGCATACCCGACATTTGCCCGAGCAGAATTATACAAATTTGTGAAC
>JBLNGL010000082.1:0-8431 GCA_050264735.1 Ignavibacteria bacterium
GTCAGGGTCGAGGAGACCGACACGCCGTTCACCGCCGCCTGTTCGAAGGGGTCACTTCACTCGGTACATTTGTGGTTGGTTACTTCACCGGTTTAACAGATATAGGCAAATATGAATTGGGAATACCCAGCGAATTTAAATTAAGTCAGAACTACCCCAATCCTTTTAATCCATCAACAAAAATCCGGTATGAAATTCCAATGGAAAGCAAAGTATTAATTAAAATTTATGACGTCCTGGGAAGAGAAGTATCGACACTAATTAATGAATTTCAAAAAGCCGGTAGATATCAGGTTGAATGGAATGCAGGCAATCTTGCCAGCGGAGTGTATTTCTATTCAATTAAAGCTGGAGATTTTACTGCTGTTAAAAAACTAGTGTTGGTCAAATAAGAGTAAAAATATCTATAACGAAGGGGTTCATAATGAAAAAGATTATTTTTTCAGCATGGTTATTATTGAACGTTTTGTTATATCCAACTACAATAAATGTTCCTTCAGGCCAACCTACTATTCAAGCAGGAATTAATGTTTCTGATGATGGAGATACTATTCTTGTTAGCCCCGGTACTTATGTTGAAAATATTAATTTTAACGGTAAGAACATTGTTGTCGGATCATTTTTTCTAATATCGGGTGATACTTCTTTAATTTCTCAGACCATCATTGATGGGAATGAACTTAGTTCGGTAGTAATGTTTGAGAAGGGTGAAACAAGTGAGTCCAAATTAATCGGATTTAGTATCATCAATGGTAAAGGTAAAGATTTAGCACCTCCAGGTGCCTGGCCCTATGATTATATTGGTGGGGGAGTTACATGTCGTAATAATTCCAATCCAAGTTTAATCCATCTTAAAATATACGGAAACACAGCTCCTTTCGGAGGAGGTATTTGCATCAGGGAATCTAAACCTGAATTAAATCATGTTATTATTTATATGAATAGAGCTGAACACACAGGGGGAGGCATCTATTGTTACTATTACTCTAGTCCAATTTTTAAAAATACAGTTATTGCTCATAATACTGCGGTTTTTTGGGGTGGCGGAGCCAGTTGCTTAATTGGTTCATCTCCAACTTTCAGTAATGTTCTTATTACTCAGAATTTGTCAAATGAAGGTGGTGGAATTTATTCTTTTGACCAATCAGAACCGAAATTAGAAAAAACTGTTGTATCCAGAAATACCGCATTTGTGAGAGGAGGTGGTATTTACGGAGACATTTCCAGTTTAACATTTAATAGCAATAATCGCAGTAATATATACTGTAATTATGGTGGGATTGGCAGTGATATCTGTATTGAAGGCAGTTTTCAAACAATAAATGTCGTTGTCGATACCTTTACTGTTTTGAACCCCACTGGTTATCATGCTTATCCGTTAAATAAATTCACGTTCGACATTTTGCATGCTAAGATTGATCCTGTTGATCATGACCTCTATGTAAGTCCTGAGGGTAATGATCTTAACACGGGGATTTCCCCTAATGAACCATTGCGCACAATCTCTTCTGCTGTTTCAAAAATTACAACCAGTTTTAGTCCACATACTATTTATATTGCTAATGGCGCCTATAAAACATCATCAGGAGAACATTTCCCTATTAATATGAAGGATCATTTATCGCTTTCGGGGGATTCTGAAGATGAAGTGATATTAGATGCTGAGGGGCATGGTAATGTAATATACTTTAATTCTGTTGTTGGTAACAAAATTGAAGATATTAGTCTTACCGGTGGTAATGCATATTCCGGAGGAGCAATCAATTGTATTAATTCCAGTCCAATTTTAAGAAACTTAAGAATATACAATAATACGGCTGTGAATTATGGAGGCGGAATTTATTGCATGGAATCAAGCCCAATTTTAAATGATGTAAAAATATTTGAGAACAAATCTTCGTGGGGCGGCGGAGGTATATTCTGCATTTATAATTCTAGTCCGGTTTTAGAGAATGTTACCATTAGTAGAAATACCACTAAATATTGGGCTGGTGCTGTTTATAGTGAATCCGAATCTAATCCACATCTTATCAACACAATTTTATGGAATAATTATCCCCACGAAATCAGATTGCTCCGGGGAGACGTTACTGTAGAATATTCAGATGTAAGAGGCGGTAAAAATGAAATTGTTAATGATACAACAAATTGGCTGAATGAAGGAACTATTTATTGGATGGAAGGAAATATTGATGCCAATCCGCTTTTCTGTAATCCGGTTATAGACAAATATACACTTGCAGAAAATTCACCGTGCAAAGGAACGGGGAAGAGTGGTGTTGATATTGGTGCACAAGAAGTTGGCTGTGATTCTATCTTTATAGATGAAACTCTCTCAATTTTTTACGTCTCTGTTAATGGTTCCGATGAAAATGGCACCGGAGCATATGATAATCCTTTTGCTACCATACAACATGCCTTTAATTTGGCTGATACCGGCGATACAATTCTTGTTTACCCGGGGATTTATTACGAAAACCTGAATTTGAATAAAAGTGAATTTGTTTTAGGCTCATTGTTCATGACTACGGCAGATACCTCTTATATTTATAGCACAATAATAAATGGCGATAGCAGCGGAAGTGCTGTTTTTATAACAAGCGGAGATTCTACATCGACTTTTATTGGATTTACTATAACCAACGGCAAAGCAGATGAAGGAGGAGGAATATTTTGTATTAATTCCAACCTAACACTATCGAATTTAATGATTATCGGAAACACCGCTGGTTCCGGAGGAGGGATTGCCGTTCATGATTCGAGGTGTAATATTATTAATTCAATCATAACTAATAATAAATCTTTAGTATCCGGCGGAGGCTTATCTGCGCTAAGTTCAAATCCTATACTATCAAATGTAATTATTAGGGGTAACATTTCTGACGGTTCAGGCGGTGGTTGTAGTTTTTATTCATCTGTTCCGCATTTGAAAAGGGTTACTTTAACAGACAATATAGCTTACTACAATGGTGGCGGAATTTCCTTAAATTTTTCATCGGCAATATTTGATTCGGCAGAACGGTGTAATATCTATATGAACTACGCAGGGAGAGGAAGTGAAATAGACTTTTTTAATTTTGACGAGGGGAACTCTGATATTAATGTCTTTGCTGATACTTTTACTGTTAAGAATCCAACTGATTATCATGCATACCGAATCGATCGATTCGATATTCTTCATGGTATACTTAGTCAATCAAGCAGAGATTTATTTGTTAATCCTATTGGGGATAATGATAACAGCGGCGAAACATTTTCAGAACCGTTGCTTTCTATTTCTTTTGCATTGTCAAAAATTAAAGCTGATAGTATAAATCCGCGAACAATTTATTTGGCCGATGGAAAATATAGTCCCTCTGAGACAGGCGAACACTTTCCTCTAAATATGGCAAACTATATTTCTTTGAAAGGAGAGGACAGCAGCAGCGTAATATTAGATGCTGAAGGAATAAGCGGAGTACTTAGTTTTGATACCGACCAATACAATTTTGTAGAAAATCTTTCAATTACAAACGGTTTTAGGTTTGAAGGCGGCGGTATCTATTGTTCAAATTCAAGTCCGAATTTTATGAAAGTAGTAATATCTGACAATAAAGCCATAAGAAGAGGCGGTGCTATGTATTGTTCCGATTATTCAAATCCCCATCTGGAAAATTGTACAATAACCAATAATGAGGCGGACCTCGGAGGAGGTATAGCTTTAAGCAGATCATGTGTAAATCTGCTCAACACTATTCTTTGGAACAATTCTCCCGATGAAATTTATTTTGATTCTAAAGATTCACGTAATTGTGTAGAGATTGCATACACGGATATTAAAGACAGTACAAATAGGATAACCACTAATAATAACGGCGATATTTATTGGCTCGGCGGGAACTTGAATTCAGATCCGCTGTTCTGCAATGCTGAGGATAATGATTATTTTTTAGCGGAAAATTCGCCTTGTGTCGGAAGCAGTACAAATGGCAAGAACATCGGAGCTCTGCCAATTGGATGCGGAACCGTAAGATTAGAAAATGTTCAAAATAACCTCCCTTCAGTCTTTGGACTCTTTCAAAACTACCCCAACCCATTCAATCCAAGTACAAAAATCCGGTATGAAATTCCTATTGAAAGCGAAGTATTAATAAAAGTTTATGATATTATGGGAAGAGAAGTTGCAACACTCGTAAACGATTATCAAAAGGCAGGAAGATACCAGGTTGAATGGAATGCGGGAAATTTTGCCAGCGGAGTTTATTTCTTTTCAATTACTGCAGGAGATTTTCAAAGCATAAAGAAATTGATGCTTCTTAAATAAAATGGAAGAGGTTTGAATTTAAGTTGTCTTTTATAGAATTTTCTATAGTTGTTCAGAAATTTGATAAATATTTATTGATGCAGCTGCTTATTTTTTGCGATTACAATTATTTAATGTATAAACATACCGGAACAAGAATTGTCCTGAAAATAAAATAATTCGGGAGGAGTTATGAAAATATACCGGACAATTTTAGCAGACGTTTTTTTCTTTTTAAGCTTTTCTACCTACTCATTTACTCAGGTCATTTATTCAAATTCATTTGAAACGCCTCAGGATACCGTTGGATTGCAGCGCTACGGCTCAATTATGTTCAGCAATGATGTTCCGTCTGAAGGAGGAACCCAATCTTTGTATATCTCAGGCGGATGCCTTTGGCCGCATACGTTGATTGAAATAGGGCCATTTAATAATAACGGATTCTACATTATCAGATGCTGGGGGAAAGATTTGCAAATCGGCGGAGGTGTTTCACTTAATGTCGAAGGAAATCGCACGCTGGGCGGAATTAATATAGGCGTGAATGAAAAAAATTGGACCTTTTATGAAAGTGCAGAAACCTTGTTTTGCTCGGCAGGAAAGAAGCTTGAGCTTTCGATGGGTGCGGGAGGGATTGCACCTAGTGCAATGCTTATTGATAATATTGAAGTGATTAATGTGAAAAGTGAAGAGACCGGATGGATAATCAGAAACAGCAGCACCATTGAAAATCTTAGCGATGTTGCGATGCTGGATTCTATAACGGCTGTTATAGTGGGAAACGAAGGTTCAATTCTTAAAACTACAGATGCCGGAGAAACATGGAGGAGTACGGCTCCGGTCATAAATTGTCCCAGGCCGATTAATTGCATATTAAAATTAAATAAAATAGTATTTTATGACTCCCTCAACGGGATGGCAGCCGGACAGGGAACTATTTTACTCACTTCAGACGGAGGAGAGGAATGGCAATTTCTGAATGCTCCTTCCGGAAACAATTTCCTTTCTATAAGCAATACCCCACTTTTTAATATTTTCGTCGGGGATGACTCGGGATATATATACAATTCACTTGATACGGGGAAAACATGGACATCTGAAAAAGTTGCGGATTTACCGATTCTTTCAATTTATCCTGTAAAATATAATCCTATAATACTCGGTATTTATATTTTTGAAGTATATGCATTGACTTCCAATTCTCTTTATATAAAATCCGGTACAGATCCGTGGAAAGATTGGGGGCAGCTGGGCTTCTTCCAAGGACTGGGTTCAGGAGCATTTGAAGGAGAATTTTCCGAAAACGGGACACAATTTATTGTCGGAGTTCAGGGAGATTTTATCCCGCAGTCAACGATCATTCGTTTACGGCCTCAGGATTCTCATTGGTATTCCGTCGGTCCCCAGAATGAAATTGGAGAGCTGCGTGGTTTATCAATTCCAAAATTATTTGAGGTGTATTTGTCCTCTAGAGTTATCCCTTTTCCGTCAATAATATATACATGCGGATCAGGAGGTAAAATTTTAAAATCGACAAATGACGGTAATTACTGGATATCCCTCAATACACCCACTTCTCAAACATTGAACTCAATTTATTTTTTTACTAAAAACCATGGTTTTGCAGTCGGAGATTCGGGAACGATTCTTTATACATCAACCGGTGGAGTTTCTTCAGCAAATAATCCTCCAAATCCTTTCAGTTTAATTTCTCCGCCGAACGAAGATATAAGGCCGGTTCCGAGATCAATCGGCTTTATGTGGAGCAAAGCAGACGATCCGGATGGAGACCTGGTTAAGTACACGGTTTTAATATCTGGTGATTCATGTGCTTCATGGAACTCATATGGTCCTACGGAAGATACTTTGCTGCAGGTTCACAGCCCTGCACAAGTTCCCGGTAGATACTATTGGATGGTTGTTGCTAATGACGGTATGCTTGCAGTTTCGTGCAGCGAGATATTTGTATTTACAATATATTCTCTTGCTGATGCTGAGGAAAATGAAGATAATATTCCCGATGAATTTGCACTGCATCAAAATTACCCTAATCCTTTCAACCCGTCTACCAGAATAAAATATGAACTGCCGGGCGAATCTGAAGTGCAGCTAATTATTTATAATGCACTCGGCGAAAAAGCTGCAGAACTAGTAGATGAATTTCAGAAGGCAGGCAGGTATGAAGTTGAATGGAATGGTTCGGGTTTTACAAGCGGAATATATTTTTGTTCGATAAAAGCAGGAAATTTTTCGAAAGTACAAAAACTAGTGCTGATAAAATAAGGAAGATATAATAGTAATTGAACAGAACCTTAGTAAAGCAAAAAAAGAAAACACTATTAAAAAATTTTCCGATTTTTCTTCTGTTATTGACCTAAACGAAAAACAAGAATGGGAAAAAGATTCTTTTATTCAACTGTTATTTTTTCTCTTATTTGTATTACCTCAAAAGTATCTGCACAATGGGAGAAGATTTTAGATGCCGGCAGAACCACACTTGCCTTCGATAATGTAATTCTCGTAGGTTCCGACAGCGGATGTTACCGTTCTTTGGATTACGGTGAAAATTGGACCTTCCATATTGTTGATACACTTTATATTACCATGCCGTATCCTCATGAGGTTTTACTCGGCCTCGGAAGATTATGCAAAAATGATAAATATATTTTTGCCGCCACCGGTGCCAGTATTTATTCATCTGAAGATACAGGAAAAACATGGAAGCCAATTGGTCCATTTCCGGAAGGAAGATTTTTAGGTATGAATAATGTTTTCGCTAAAGATTCGATTGTCCTTGCAACAATGTTTGGTGGGGGATTTTTCCGTTCAACTGATAATGGAGCAACCTGGCCGTTATATATAGGAGGTTTCAGGTGTTTTGATTACATAATTCATGACAATACTTTATTTGTGGCGGCGCAATTTGAAGGGGTCTTGTATTCCCAAGATTGGGGTTTAACTTGGAATATGTGCGAAGGATGGCCCTTTATGAAGTTTGGAGCTTACCCAACAGGCAACGATAAGTATTTTTTTGTGTGTACAGGCGATGAGCTTTATCGTTCAAGTGATTTTGGTATCAGCTGGAAACTTCTTGATATAAGCATAGAAAAAGAAGATTTTCAATTTGGAGATGTTCTCGCTGCAGATAGTCTTATTTTTCTTTCTATCTTGGATGATAAAGTATATGTTTCTAAAAATAACGGAGATACTTGGTCTGAAATGAATGAAGGTATTGATACAATCGGAATGGGAGATTATTTTTCCCTCAGCGGCAACTGTCTAATTATGAGTAAGAATAATGCTATTTGGAGATTTGATTTATCACAAATTACTGATGTAAAGCAGACTCAATTTTCGATTCACAATTTTAAACTATTTCAAAACTATCCGAATTCGTTTAATCCTATAACAATTATAAAATTTTCTTTACCGGTTTCTGAAAAAGTTGAGTTAAAGGTTTATGATGTTTTAGGAAATGAAGTAGCTTCTCTTCTAAATGAAGAAAAACCTGCGGGAACATATGAGGTTAAATTTGACGGAAGCAGTTTGTCAAGCGGAGTTTATTTTTATTCAATCTCAGCAGGAAATTTCCGGCAGGCTAAAAAAATGATATTGGCAAAGTAAAAATAAGTGAGACTCACCTTGGAGGTGAATCTCACATTTAATTTCATGTTTGTATCACTCCCACGTTAAACTTCGTTATTTCGGGATTATTATCCGCCGCTTCAATTGCCATTGACACATACTCTCTAGTCAAAGCCGGATCGATTATTTCATCAATCCATAATCTGGCTGCTGCATAGAGGGGATTGCTTTTTGTTTCGTAAGAATCAATTATTTCATTCAGAAGGTTTTTCTTCTCTTTTTCTTCAAATTTATTTCCTACTTTTTCTGCCTGCTTGATTTTTATATCCAGCAGAACGCTGCTGGCCTGCTGCCCGCCCATTACTGCAATCTTTGCATTGGGATATGCAAAGATAAAGCGGGGATCGTAAGCTTTGCCGCACATTGCATAGTTCCCTGCACCGAAGCTGTTTCCCACGATTATCGTAATTTTCGGAACGACGGAATTTGCAACTGCATTTACCATTTTCGCCCCGTCTTTAATTATTCCTCCGTGCTCCGCACGACTGCCTACCATAAACCCCG
>JBLNGL010000083.1:0-3031 GCA_050264735.1 Ignavibacteria bacterium
TTTTTTTACATCCGCTGTTCTCTCTTGATTAATGGCATGCTTTATATCCGAAAGTTCTATTTCTTTTTTTATTTTTTTTAAGGCGATAGTTATTTCTTCCGGATTACGGAATCTTTTATGCTCTTCTTTTTCCAAACAGGTTAAAATAATTTTTTCCAGCTCGGGATTTACGTCATCCCTAAAATTGGATGGGGGAGCAGGTTCTTCATTAATAATTGAATAGATAACGGCAGCTTCATAATTATGGATAAACGGGAGTTTGCCGGTCAGCATTTCATATAATACTACTCCGAAGGACCAAATATCCGAAGCGAACCCGGCAGGTTTTCCTAAAGCTTGTTCCGGCGACATATAAGCTGCTGTCCCGTATGTTCCGCCGGCAGATTGTTCATCTCTGGAATCTTTTAATTTAGCAAGCCCGAAATCCATGACTTTAATCTGGTTCTGGGAATTAATCATGATATTATCCGATTTAATATCCAGATGCGCTATTCCCTTGCTGTGCGCCTCCTTTAAAGCTTCTGCAATTTGGATTGAATAGTTTAATGCATCAATGATTTTGAGCGGACCTTCTTTATTCTTTTCTCTTAAGGTTAAGCCTGATACAAATTCCATTACAATGAAATGCTCAGTCTCTCCGCTTCGGGCGTTTGTGAATTCTTCGAATGAATGAATAATGCAGACGTTAGGATGGTTCAAAGCGGAAGCGGATCTGGCTTCTTTAATAAATCTTAATTTGCTTTCTTCATCCGGGGATTGACGGGATGGAAGAAATTTTATTGCAACCTTTCTTTGCAGTTTGGTATCTTCTGCGGAGTATACTATACCCATCCCGCCTTCGCCAAGTTTATCAGTTATTTTGTAATGTAAAATGGTTTGACCAATCATTTTCATTCAGTAATTAATTTAATTTAGCTTCCGCCTGCGCTAAAGCTCTGGCGGACAAGCCCGCCCTGCCCGATTTGTTCTAATATTTTATAATGCAAAATGTTTTGAGCGATCAAATTATTCATCTTTTAGATTCATCTTTTTGATACCAAGTTATTCCGCTCAAGGAGGCTTTGACGGGCTTTTCTATTTACCATTCATCAATTCTAAAAATTCAGGTTCATTACGGATTGGATCAATGTCTGTATCTCTTTTTAACCATTCATAATTTGCATAACCGACTGTAAACGCATTCTTAAGCGACTCAACAGCCAATTTTTTTTCACCCATCTGCGAATAAAAGCAAGTTGCATTATAAAGCATTAATGGATCATCCGGGCTTAATTCCAGGGCTTTAGCGGCCTGTAATTTCGCTTCATCTTTTCTACCCACCTGTGCTAAATCGACTGCAAAATACATATGACCCCTTGCATCATCAGGATGATGAGCCAAATATCTTTCATAAACTTTAAGGGAAGTCTGGACGACTTCATTATATTTCTCATGTTCGCCTAAACGGGCATAAACAATTTGCAAGTCTCCATAGACTGAATAGAAATCGGGATTTAGTTTTATAACTTTCTGGAAAAGCTCCAAGGCTTCATGATCGCGGTCCCTGCTGTGATAAATTCTACCTAATAACCAATACCCTGAAAAATTAGAGGGATCAAGTTCAATAGCTTTCTGGCTTGCCGTAATTGCATCGTCATAAAGCTTTTTATTGAAATATGAATGCCCGAGTGCAGAGAATGCTTCCGATAATGACGGATCGTACATTAAAGCCTTGAGGCTCGACTCTATAGCTTTATCGAGCCATGCTTCATTCCTTTCCTGATCAAGATAAAGAGCTGAATAAGTTTCGCCCAAACCGGCATAAGCCTCAGCATACCTCGGGTCAAGTTCGATTGCTTTCTGGAAAAGCTGTAAGGCGGCATGCATGCTCTTTTTCGATCTTTGGTATAAGAAATTCCTCGCCTTAAGATAGAAGTCGAAAGCTTCCGCATTTATTGTTGATCGTTTGGTTAATACTATTTTTTCGGTAGGAGTAAGCTTTACCATAAGCATATCTACAATCTGTTTGGAAACCTGTTCCTGGATATCGAACACATCCGCAAGTTTTCCTTTATAGGTTTCCGCCCAAAGCTGCGCATCGCTGTCAACATCAATCAGCTCCACCGTAATCCGGAGATTTTCCTGGAATTTTCTGACGCTTCCTGCCAGGATATAACGGGCGCCTAACTCTCTGCCGATTGTTTTAATATCTTTATCTGTTCCTTTATATCTCATAGATGTTGTCCGCGGTACAACCCGTATATCTTTAAGCCTCGATAAATTGGCAATTAATTCCTCAGTGAGTCCATCAGCAAAATAATCGCTTTCGGAATCCGGGCTTATATTACCGAAAGGAAGAACCACAATAGCTTTGGTTTTGACAGCGGCGTTAACAGACTGTATATCTTTTTTTACCTCGGCCAGGGCTTTAAGTATTTCATCGATATTCTGAAATCTTCTTTCTCTCTCTTTTTCCATCATTTTATTAACGATTGAATCAAGCTGATGAGGAATCTTTTTATTTAAAAGATTCGGAGCAGGTGGTTTCTCATTTACAATCAGATAAAGAAGTGCGGCTTCATGTTCTGCTTTGAAAGGCAATTCCCCGGTTAATATCTCATAAAAAACAACTCCTAGTGACCAGATATCGCATCTATGATCGGCACTGACTCCTTGCGCCTGTTCCGGCGACATGTATGAAAGTGTTCCTACTGAAGTCTTCGTTTTTGTTAAGCCATTATCCGTATTAAGCTTTGCCAAACCGAAATCCATTATCTTTAAACGGCCGTCCCTGGATATCATTATATTTTCGGTTTTAATATCTCTGTGAATTATATTCAGATCATGTGCGGACTTTAATCCCATTGCAAGCTGCTCAACCCATTCGATTGCCTGCATGACCGCCACTCCAGTGCCCGAAGTAAGATTAGAGATGTAAGACTTAAGCGTCTGTCCTTCTACAAATTCCATGACAATAAACATATCCCCGTTGTGCTGATCAATTTCATAAATTGAAAGAATATTTGAATGATTAAGAGCAGCAGCAGATTTT
>JBLNGL010000084.1:0-3127 GCA_050264735.1 Ignavibacteria bacterium
AAGATGTCCAGGCTGCCTTAAATTATATCGACAGGACAATGAATGAAAGCAGCGAAGAGGATGAATCGGAATGAGTTTAAGCAATAATACCCAGCGGGTTTTAGTAGCCGCAGCGGCTATCCCTCTGATTCTTGCCGCCAGTTATGCTGGGGGCATCTACTTCATGCTTCTTATCCTGATAATTGCCTTTGCTTCTTTTTTTGAATTTTACTCCTTTACGAAAAATAAAGGGATGATGGCAAATATTTTTTTCGGACTAGCAGGAATAGCTTTTTTAGTTATAAATCAGAAACATTATTTTTTTGATTTCTATTCCTTTACACTCCTTTTTATTATTCTTCTTACAGGTGTGGAGCTCTTTAGAAATAAAGGTTCGGCAATTTATAATATAAGCACAACATTTCTCGGAACTTTTTATTTAGGCCTGCTTGCCGGTGCACTGATTTCAATAAGGGAATTTTATCCGGAAATAGGAGAATTATATCTGCGGGGCGGATATTTAATAATTACGATATTAGTTTCAATCTGGATTTGTGATACTGCTGCTTTTTACGGAGGTTCAAAGTTTGGAAAACATAAATTGTTCCTGCGGGTAAGTCCGAACAAAACCTGGGAAGGAGCAATTTTTGGCTTTTTCTTTGCCGTTATTACTGCAATTTTAGCAAAAATTTTATTCCTGGATTTTATCTCCGTTAAAACTGCCTTTGCAATAGGAATTATAGTGGGAACTGTAGGTCAGATTGGAGATCTTGTCGAATCCCTTTTTAAAAGGGATGCAGGTGTAAAAGACTCTTCCGGAATAATCCCGGGTCACGGCGGGGTTTTTGACAGATTCGATTCTCTTTTATACACGGCACCTGTAATTCTCCTTTATTTAAAATACATCGGCTGGTAGCTTTAATTAGAATTAAGAGACAGATGATTAGAAGAATAAATAAGGTAAGCCTCATTACTCTCGGCTGCTCAAAAAATACAGTGGATTCCGAAAGGCTTATAAGGCAGCTTAAGGAAAATAATTTAAATATCCATGACGATCCCAATACTGCGGAAACAGTAATCATTAATACCTGCGGATTCATAGATGCGGCAAAAGAAGAATCAATTAATACAATCTTAAACGCGGCAGCACTTAAACAGCAAGGAAAAATTCAAAAAATTATTGTTGCAGGATGCCTTTCGGAGAGGTATAAGGACGAGCTTATAAATGAAATTCCGGAAGTGGATGCTTACTTCGGTACGGAAGATTATGAAGGAATTGTGAAAGAGTTCGGCGGAGAGCTGAAAAGGAATTTGCTTGGAGAAAGAGTATTAACCGAACATTTCCATTCGGCATATTTAAAAATATCCGAAGGTTGCGATCATCCCTGTTCTTTTTGTGCGATACCGCTCATGAGAGGCAAACATGTATCGAAACCGATTGAAGATCTGATTCATGAAGCGGAATTCCTTGCAGGAAACGGGACAAAGGAACTAATTTTAATTGCACAGGATACAACCGATTACGGCAAAGATATTTACGGAAAGCAGTTACTTGGAACTTTATTAAATAAATTAAGTGAAATTCACAGAATCGATTGGATAAGAATAATGTATGCTTATCCATCTCGTTTCCCGTCTGAAGTAATAGACATTATTGCGGAAAATAAAAAAGTCTGCAGCTATATCGATCTTCCTCTCCAGCATATATCTGATTCTGTACTTAAATCGATGAGGAGAGGGGTTACATCAAGAAGGATTAAAGAGCTTTTATATAAATTAAAAGAAAGGATCCCCGGAATTGCTTTAAGGACTACTTTTATTGCAGGCTATCCCGGCGAAACTGATAAGGAATTCAGGGAATTGTGCGATTTTATCCGGGAAATAAAATTTGACCGTATGGGAGTATTTACATATTCTATTGAAGAAAATACTTCCGCTTTTATTTTAGGAGATCCTGTTCCGGAAAAAGTAAAAAAAGAACGAAAAGAAATTATAATGGAAATACAAAGAGAGATATCATTAGAGAAAAATAAAGAAATGATCGGGAGAAGGTTTAAAGTATTAATTGACAGAAAAGAAAATAATTTTTATATAGCACGTTCGTACAGAGAAGCCCCGGAAGTAGACGGCGAAATATTAATACCGTTTAATAATTTAAAAAATAAAATAAAAATAGGTGGATTCATCAACGTTGAGATTACTGATTTTAATGAATACGACCTGTTTGCCTCGTTAGTGCATGAGGAAATTCCCTCAATGGAGGTTTTATGAAACTCTTAAATAATTTGTTAACCGCCTTTTTATTTTCCATACCGCTTTTTGGACAGGCGCAAAACCCCATACAATATAATGCAGCGGATCCCAATCAGGATTTTTATGAAGATTATTTGAGTTTCCGCTCTGATGTGCCGGGAAAAACCAGGGTCGATATTTTTGTCCAGGTGCCTTATACCCGTATTCAGTTTGTAAAAACCGATGAAGGGTTCAGCGGAAGCTATATGGTTACTATTTCTGTTTTCGATGAAGAAAAAGAAAAACTTATTCTTGAAAAATCCTGGGTGGAAAAGATAAACTCAAAAGAATTTGAACAGACTACATCCAAAAACAATTTCAACCTGAGCCTCCGTTCTGTTGTTTTGGATCCGGGAAAGTACTTGGTAAGATCCGCTTTTGAAGATGTGGATTCCAAAAAATCTGCAGTGAAAGAAGATCTTATAACCGTAAAAAATATGGTTGATGATTTCTCGTTAAGCGATATAATGCTTATTGCAAGGCAGACGGTTGTAAACGGAAATAACAAGATTGTTCCGAACGTTTCAAAAAATGTTGCGTTGCAGAATGAAGAAGAGGGACTTCAATTTTTCTTTGAAATATATTCCATTTCTCCTAAACAAATTTCCATTGAGTATTCTTTAATTGAAGGAAGCGAGGAAGCAATAAAGAAAGATACGGTAATTAGGGATATAGATTCTGGAAAGACGCAGATATTTCATACGATGAATAATCTTCAGCTGGGAATGGGAGAATATCTTATTAAAGCCGACGTCCTGGATAATTCGGAAAATACAATCGGTTCAACCGAGAAAACTTTTATATCAAGATGGATCGGAGTACCTTCTACGATCAGGGATATTGATAAAGCAGTTGA
>JBLNGL010000085.1:0-2783 GCA_050264735.1 Ignavibacteria bacterium
TCTTAAACCCATCTAAAGAATGGGAAGTAATAAAAATGGAAACCATTTCCAACTCGGATCTATTCACCAAATATGCTTTAATCCTGGCTGCCATTCCTGCAGTCTGCGGTTTCATTGGATACAGCCTTTTTAGTATTTCTTACGGTTTATTTTCCTACAAACTCTCTATCGGCAGCAGTATTACATGGGCTATTCTGCATTATCTTCTCACCTTAGGGGGAGTATATGTATTAGCATTCATAATTGATGCGCTTGCTCCAACCTTCGGCTGTACAAAAGACTTAAATGCTGCCCTAAAAATAGCCGTATTTTGCTATACTCCAGCATGGGTATTTGGGGTATTTAATCTTTTCCCTGTACTTAGCATTATAGTTCTTTTAGCAAGTATTTATTCGCTTATCTTATTGTATATGGGTTTAGAAAGGGTAAAAAGCGTACCCAAAGATAAAATGGTCGCTTATTTTATTGTAACACTTATAGTAGCTATTGTTGTTTATATTATAATTGGAGTAATAATAAATGGAGTAGTATTTAGCGGTTATTATTTGTCGGAATTCTAAGGGACTTTATAAACCCCCGGTTATTTTAACCGGGGGTTAAAATTTAATATTAGACAGGTGTTTTGAATTTGAGTATCAGGAATGCTGATTACAAACACAAAATAAAACAATGAATCTTCAGATTTATTGATTTTACAGTCATTTGTTATTAGCTTCTAATTAATTCCTTCTTTTTTTTCGTTCTCCATTCTGCAAATAAAAAATTGATATAACTTACTATTTGGAGGATACCAGATGAAAATTGTTCAGCATATATTAGACAGAAAGGGAAATGAAATCTGGACTATACCGCCTCACTCTACAGTTTTTGAAGCATTAAAATTAATGGCGGAAAAAGAAATCGGAGCATTGCTTGTCCAGGACAAAGAAAAAGTTGTAGGTATTATTTCGGAACGTGACTATGCAAGGAAAGTGGTGCTAAAAGGAAAATCGTCGAAGGATGCACCGGTTAAAGATATTATGTCCGAAAAAGTCATTTATGTAAAGCCTTCAACAAGTGTTGAAGACTGCATGGTTCTGATGATTAATAAAAGAATAAGGCACCTGCCTGTATTTGATAATGAACGCCTTGCAGGCCTAGTTTCCATCGGTGATGTGGTAAAAGAAATAATTGATGAGAAAGAGGTCGTAATTGATGAATTGGTGCGCTATATAACAGGAAGAAGATAAAATGCAATCAAGCATTGATTGATCTGAAAGAACGTATCTTTCAATCTTGTATCAAAAAATTGTAGGATCTGCAGACCTTTTTCACCTGAGAAGTATCATTTTCTTTTGTTCAAAATAACTCCCTGAACTAATAGAGTAATAATAAATACCGCTGGCAAAATTTTCCGCATTCCATTTCACTGAATAACTGCCCGCCGGCAATTCCTGATTCACCAATTCTGCTATCTTTTCTCCAATATTATTATAAATCTTCAGCAGGACATGATCATTATCTTTTATGGAAAATTTAATCACAGTGCCGGGGTTGAAAGGGTTGGGATAATTTTGAAATAATTCAGATTTTAAAGGTAAAAACAGTTCGCTTTTAATACCGGTTGTAACCAGAGTGAAATCGAAATAATTTATGTTAAATCCGCCGAAATAAAAACTTGCCTGGAACCGATGAGTTCCCTGAGTTATTGAAATATTGCGCAAGAATATAGATTCCCAATTCTGCCATCCTCCAGTTGCAGGAACATCGATTAAATTCCCGATGTTCACTCCATCCAGCCTTAATAAAATTTTTCCTCCTGCCTGATTTCCTGCTATCCTGATTTCTATATCATAAAAACCGGTCTGCTGGGCGTTTATTGTAAAGTAAAGATACTCGCCTGATTCAATCCAACCGACATCAAATCCATAAGAAAATATATCCGAACATCTTTCAATGTCAACACCGTCATTTCTATATTGTCCGCCGCTATTCCAGGATACAGCTCCAGGCCCTTGGGTATTATCATAATCTTCATCTTTATAAGCAGAACCGTTCTGCCCATAGTCGTAATCGACTGCAAAAACTACTCCCGGAACAATGTTGTCTGCATAAGGCAAAGTTTCATTTGATGAAATCTGCCTAAACATTGCATCAATTACACCTGTGTTAATTATACAATTCTCCAGTTTCAGGTTTTCAGACATTTCCATTAAAGTATTTTTTGAAAATATTTCAGACGGTTTTGTGCCTCCATTATTCCAGTAATTAAGCAATGTTCTATAATTATTTGTAACGTTCACAGAAGTAACACCTGAAAGAGAGCCGAATTTTTTCCAGGGCCACCATGCCCATCCTATTTTGTTTTGTTCGCAAAGTTTTATAGCGTCGGTAAACCATTGATTTGAATTTTCTCCCGATTCACCCAACCAAATCGGTATGTTGTGACTATTCCGTATATTCATAATCCATTGAATTGAACCTTGATCGTTGTTATTCCAGTATTTATGAAAACTATAAACCATATTATCATCCCATGGCGGAGTGAGACCGTTAAAATTGTTTGCCCAGCAATTTCCTTCGATAAAAATAATATGGTTTGTATCTACCTCTCTTATAGCATTTGTAATCTCCAGTAATAAAGCTTTTAAAGGAGCGTTATTGGATTCATTGCAGCCGTTAACATTACTTCCTTCAAAATTCCAATTGGTTTCATTAATAAGATCATAACCTCCAATCCATTCTGCATTAGAATATCTTTCTGAAAGCTTTCGCCATAAAGCGACTGTTTTGGACTTATTATC
>JBLNGL010000086.1:0-3995 GCA_050264735.1 Ignavibacteria bacterium
AATTGTTCTAAACCTGATTAAAAAATCCGGTGACAAGAATACAAATTAATTTATTATATGGAGGGAAGTAAAAAATGAGCACTACACTCAAGAAAAATGAAAAGCTGTTAAACCGGGATTCGTCCGCGCTTCTGCTGATTGACATTCAGGAAAAAATTTTAAATGCAATGAGTTACAAAGACCAGGTAGTAGAAAATTCCCTGAAATTAATTAAAGGCTTTAAGATCCTGAACATTCCTATTTTCTATACGGAGCAGTATCCGAAAGGATTGGGATCCACTGCAGCATCCCTGCTCAAAGAGGTGGAAGGATTAAGCCCGATTCAAAAAATGAGCTTCAGCTGTTACGGTGCGGAAGGATTCATTACAAGGCTAAAAGACAATAATGTAACGCAGGTTGTAGTTGCCGGCATTGAATCTCATGTTTGTGTGCAGCAGAGCGTTCTAGATCTGCTGGCGAATGATTTCCAGGTAAATGTAGCAGCCGATTCCTGTTCGTCGCGCAAAGAAACCGATTACAAGTTTGCACTCGACAGGATGAGGCATCACGGAGCCGAAATTACCACTGCGGAAGCAATATTATTTGAGCTTTTAAATATACCCGGAACGGATGAATTCAAGCAGATATCTGAAATAATTAAGTAATTCAGGTAATGTAAACCCTCTTAATTAGTCAGCGATTCGGCCCTCCTTTTAAAATGCATGAGAATTAGCATCACTTTAAATCTGAAGTAACCTGTAATAGTTGAGATTTTTTATTATTTTACTCTAAATGAATTCGGGTAAAACTCAAAAAACGGTATGATAAAACCTGAAGTGCGCGGCATTCATCATGTAACTGCTATTGCTGGAGATCCCCAGCAGAACCTGAATTTTTATTCAGGTGTCCTTGGTTTAAAATTTATAAAAAAAACTGTCAATTTCGACGACCCTCACACTTACCACTTTTATTTTGGAAATGAGACTGGTAATCCCGGGACAATTTTAACTTTTTTCCCCTGGACAGCTGAAGCATCTAAGGGGAAAAAAGGTGTCGGCCAGCTAACAACGATTTCCTTTTCAATTCCTCCCCAGGCTATGGAATTCTGGATTGAAAGATTTCATAAGCTGAATATTAAGTACACAGGCCCTTTTAAAAGATTCAATGATGATGTAATATTATTTGAAGATCCTGACGGCATTGAATTAGAACTGATTACTTCTTTGCGCGATAACAGGCATCAGTTTGAAAACAGCGATATTCCCAAAAATTTTTCCATAAGAGGATTTCACAGCGTAACGCTTTACGAAGAAAGATCAAACCGCACACTGGAATTAATGATTTCCATTCTCGGTTTTAGAAAGGTTTCCGAGGAGGATAACCGTTTTAGAATTGAAAGCGGTTCCGGCGGACCGGGTACTTATGTAGACATACTCGTGAATCCTAATTTGTTGCCGGGCAGGATGGGTGCAGGTGTAGTACATCATGTTGCATGGAGAGCAAAAGATGACGAAGTCCAGGTTGCCTTCCAAGCAAAATTAATTGATGAAAGCTACAACGTTACGCCGGTAATCGACAGGAACTATTTCCATTCAATTTACTTTAAGGAACCGGGAAACATCTTATTTGAAATAGCTACAGATCCCCCGGGATTTATGACCGATGAATCAAAAGAAAATCTGGGGACGTCTCTAAAGCTGCCGCCGTGGCTTGAAAGCCGCAGAGAAGAAATTGAGAAGGCGCTGCCAAAAGTAAGCCTTCCGTTAGAACTCAATAAATCGAATTCCAGTCCAAAAGTCAAAGCGTAAAAACAACTTCGTGATTTATAATTTTGCTTGAATAGATTCCTGTTAACTCATTCGAATGATTATTAATGTTTTATTTTATTTCCCTGGCGGCAGTTTTATTTATTCTAAGCTGTTTACTAATTGCTTACTTTGTTCATAAAAATTTTTCAGGATGTGAAAAAAATTATCAGGCTACAACTGATAAAAAATTTTCAATACTGATTGCCGCAAAAAACGAAGAATTAAAAATCCCTGATTTAATCAAATCGTTAGCAATGCTTAATTATCCTGCTGATAAAACCGAAATAATAATTGCAGATGATAATTCAACGGATAACACTTATTATTCTGCATTGAAAACAGCTGAGCCTTTTCCTCATATTAAAGTTTTAAAGGCGGCTGAAAAAAAGCTTCCGGGCAAAAAAGGAGTGCTCGATTATGCGCTCTCGAAAGCCTGCAATGAATATATTTTAATAACAGATGCCGATTGTATCCCTGAAAGGGAGTGGGTAAATAAATATTCTATAAGATTTTCGGAAGGCTATAATTTCCTTTTTGGAATCGCTCCGTTTATCCCAGATGGAAATATTACTAACAAAATAAGCTGTTTTGAGAATATGAGAAGCTCCTTAATCACTTTTGCGGCAGCCGGTATGGCAATTCCATACTCTGCTTCTGCAAGAAATTTCGGATTTAGGAAAAGTTCTTTTATTTACTTGAACGGTTATTTTAACACCCGGCAGACACTAAGCGGGGATGATGATCTTCTCTTAAAAGAAGCATTTAAAAATAAATTAAAGATTGGAACTGTTCCTTTTGAGGGTTCGAAAGTATTTTCTTATACAAAAAATAATCTGAAAGATTACCTGAGGCAAAAATCAAGACATACTAAAACTTCTTTCTATTACCTGCCTCTGCACCGGATTCTCCTTTCCTTTTGGCATTTAAGTAATATTTTTTTTCTGTTGTCTCCTCTGCTCTCAATGGTGAATCCATTATTCCTTCTGCTTTTTTTAATTAAAATCTCCTCCGACTTATTTTTAGTTTTAATGTTTCAAAAAAAATTCGGATATGGATTCAGACCTCTTCATATTATTTATCTTCAGTTCTTTTATGAATTTTTTTTAGTCCTCAATCTTTTCGGCGCTTTATTTAAAAAAGATAAATGGAATTAGTTATGACCGCCGGCGATCCGCATAAAGATACTCCCGTTTTATTTTCTGGCGAAGCCTCTGCAAAAGCGAAAGCCGCAGTTATCATGGTGCACGGCAGAGGTTCCGGTGCTGAGGAAATTTTAACACTTACGGAGGAACTCCCGAGTGAAGGTTTTATCTTTGCGGCTCCGCAGGCAAACAATAATACTTGGTATCCTTACAGTTTTCTTTATCCTATTGAACAAAATGAACCCGGCATAACTTCTGGATTAAAAAAAATTGAAAGTGTCATTTTGGAATTAAATGAAAAAGGAATTCCTAGTGAAAAAATTATGCTGCTGGGATTTTCCCAGGGGGCCTGCCTTACCTTGGAATTTTCTGCCAGAAATCCTGCGAGATACGGAGGAATAATCGGATTAAGCGGCGGATTAATAGGCCAAAAAATTATTGATGAAAAATATTCCGGAAATTTGGATCATACCCCTGTTTTTTTAGGCTGCAGCGATGTAGATCCGCATATCCCGCTGGACAGAGTATCACATTCCGCTGAAATTTTTATAAAGCTTAACGGGAATGTAGAGAAAAGAATCTACAAAAACATGCATCACACAATTAACAAAGATGAGATTTCTTATATCACCGGATCAATGAATTCTTTACTAGCCTAAACCACATTTTTGTCCAATTTTAAATCGACTTTTCATTGTTGCTATTTGGTACACTTTCTCAAAGCACTCCAGCTTAAAATAAGTCCTTTTAGCCGTTGTTGGAAAGTTTTGATATTTTGGGAATAAAAGACGCAAATAGAACAAATTTCTAAACAATGAGCACAATATAGAGCTTGAAAAAAGAGGAATATT
The DNA here is from genome assembly GCA_050264735.1 of Ignavibacteria bacterium. Lineage (GTDB taxonomy): Bacteria > Bacteroidota > Ignavibacteria > Ignavibacteriales > Ignavibacteriaceae > DATKLQ01. Next base: position 3,781 of record JBLNGL010000086.1, read on the forward strand.
GAACAAAAAATGGAATAATGTTTGAATAGGTAGTACCAAATAAGGAAAAGAGGAGATTTGAAGGATGATTAAAACTTATCTCGCCGCCATAATAATTTTCGTTATGGCTTTATCCGGATGTACAAAAGAAAATCCTCTTGAAAATTCAGTACCGGCAGGAATTGAAGATCGAACCTTAATTAATCTGCCTGAGTCTTCCGGGGAACAAGTAGAAG
>JBLNGL010000087.1:0-2580 GCA_050264735.1 Ignavibacteria bacterium
CTTTTTTTTCATTTACTCCCTGTTTAATCTGCAGGATATTACTCAAATCCAGAATAACCTCATCCAGCTTTTTTACTGAAGAAAATAATCCTTTCATCATTAAAGTTTTCTCATTATCATCAAGGTTCACGTGCTGCATTGCATCCGATATTCCGATAATATTTGCAACCGGTGTTCTGAGGTTATGAGACATAATGTAAGTGAATTGTTCCAGATTCCTATTCTGCTGCATTAGTTCCGCAGTCATTTTTTTAAATGCCTCATCCGCATTTTTTGCATCCGTTATATCTTCCTTAATGGCGATGAAATTGGTAATCTCTCCGTGCTCATTCAGGATTGGAGAAATTAAAGCAGATTCCCAATACAGCTCCCCATTTTTTTTCTTATTTAGAAATTCTCCGCGCCAATCCTTTTTGCTTGAGATTGTTTTCCAAAGAACACTGTATTCTTCCTGGGTCATTTTCCCTGATTTTAGGATATTCGGATTTTTTCCATTCACTTCCTCAAATGTATATCCGGTTAATGCGGTAAATTTCGGATTTACATATTCAATTTTTCCATTGATATCGGTTATCACAATGGATGCGGGGCTCTGCTCAATTCCTGTTGATAATTTTTTAATCATTTCTTCCGCATGTATACGATCAGTTATATCGGAAAATATCGATGCAAATTGACCCGGCTTAGGTGAAAAATAAGAATTCACAAAATAGCGTCCCACAGCTTTAATATATCCTTCAACACGCATAGGAATTCCGGTGCTGGCAACTTTTGCTACAGCTTCAATCCATGTACTTTCTAAACCAGGGAATAATTCACTTGCTTTTTTTCCAATGACATCTTCACGCCTTAAACCCATAATCTTAGAGTGAGCAGAATTTACATCAATAAAAAGGAAATCTAAAGCTTGCCCTGCATCGTCTTCAATGATTTCGGCCTGGAAAAAACCCTCAGACATATTCTCAAAGAGAGACCGATAACGAATTTCGCTATGTTTTAATGCTTCTTCAGTTTTTTTGCGTTCAGTGATGTCATGACCGATGCCAACAAGAGCCACAATTTCGCCTTTATTATTGGTTAATGGTACCTTCGTTGTTAATAATACCCGGCGCTGCCCATCAAGCCCATCGATAATCTCTTCCTTGTTGCGTAAAATCTCTCCAGCCAATACCCTTTCTTCATCGCTGCGAAACTCTGCTGCAATGTTTTCAGGGTAAACTTGTGCATCGCAGCTTCCGATCAACCGTACAGGGCTTAAGAATCCCATCCCGTGAGCTGTTGCATCATTAGCCAGTAAAAAACAGCTGTTTGGATCTTTGACATAAACAAAATCCGGTATGAGATCAATTACTGTACGAAGTAGCTTGCGTTCATCTTCAACCGCTTCCTCTGCCCTTTTACGTTCAGTGATATCATGAACAATTGAATATAAAAGAGTGTTTCCGTGAAAAGAAATTGGACCGCTAAATACTTCAACATCACGAATTTCATTACTAGATAATTTGTGCCGGAAGAAAAACTGCCTGCGCTGCTCCTTTTTTGCCCGCTGCATCTCTTCAAGAACCTGCTCTTGTGTTAATTGATTTATATCCGTTATCTTGAGCCGAGTAATCTCTTCAAGTGAATATCCGTAAAATGAACATGCTGCAGGATTGGCATCAATAATTTGCCCGGAATTAGCATCTAAGAGCAGCATTACCGAATGGTTGTTCTTAAATAAGCTCCGATAACGTTCTTCACTCTCATAAAGATCCCGCTCCGCTTTCTTGCGGCCGGTAATATCTCTTACAATTGCCACAATATATTTTTTGTTGTCGATCAGAAGCAGAGAAAGATTTATTTCGCAGAATGTTACATTATCATTATTTATGAAAATCCATTCGAACAGCTGGGGTTCCCCTTCATTAACTTTTTGGAGTATTGCGAAGAATTTTTCTTTGGAATCGGATCCGTCTGTCTGGAATTCCGGGGAGAAATCCAAAAGAGATTTTGAGATGATATTCGATTGATCAATCTTAAAAATTTCCTCCGATTTGGCATTGCAGTTAAGGATTTTATCGTTTTCAATAATGAGAATAGAATCATTTGATGTTTGATACAAAGCTTCAAACTTTTTATTCGATTCATTTAATTTTAATAAATCTTTGTAATTCTGCCTGCTCTGAAAATAAAGGAAGGACAACCCTGCAAAAGCAAATAGAGGAAATAAAAAAATAAGAATAAAAGATAACCTGTTCGATACCGGTTTATAAATTTCCGATAGATCAATTTTAGATACCAGCAGCCATGGAGTATTTTCAATCTCTCTCAGATCTGCCAGCACTTTCTCGCCCCTGTAATCAATCCCTTCTGTAATTCCCCGGAAACCGAGAGCAACCTTTACTGCGGGAATGTCAAGGCGGGTTAAAGGTATTTTAAATGTAAGAGGAGCCGATTTATTGAATTTCAGAGTATTAATAAAAACTACGCTGTCTTTTTCTCTATAAACTAAAAATGATTCGCCTGAAGAATTGTTGATAAGCCAGTTTTTCACCGTGGGAAAAATGATTTTGGAGGGATCAATCTTTAATATAATCACCG
>JBLNGL010000088.1:0-3203 GCA_050264735.1 Ignavibacteria bacterium
TTCAGCTCGGCTATTCTCGGTGCAAAAGTAATTTTGATCGAACAAAACAGCTTCCCGGGTGTTACCACCAGAATTCTTGAAAAATATGCGGATGAAATTCATATTAGCTTTGATGATTCAAGAAAATATTTCAAAAATAAAGAGAAAGTTTTTTTTACAGGAAATCCGATCAGACAAAAATTATCCTCTATTCAAAAAGAAGATGCCTTGAGGAAATTTGGATTTATATCCGGTAAAAAAACTCTTTTAATTCTCGGCGGAAGTTTAGGAGCGGCTTCCTTAAACGATGCGGCTGCAGCATCTGTTAAAAAACTGCAGGGATCCGGATTGCAAATTATCTGGCAGACAGGGAATCTTTATTATAAAAAATATGAATCCTTGACTTCCCCTGGCATCTGGATAAATTCTTTTATTGATGAAATGAACTTTGCCTATTCCGCTGCCGACTTGCTGCTGGCACGTTCCGGTGCCACAACAATTGCGGAACTTCTTGCATTAGGCATTCCCTCTATTTTAGTCCCTTCTCCCAATGTAGCAGGGAATCACCAGTATTTTAATGCAAAATCACTTTCAGATAAGAATGCAGCAGTATTAATTGAAGATAAATATATTAAAGAAAAATTTTTCGATTCGGTGAATGATCTTATTTTTAATGATTCAAAACTTTTTGAATTAAGTAAAAATGCCAGGGCTTTAGCCAAACCGGATGCCGCACAAATAATTGCGGCAAATGCAATAAATCTAGCAGGAAAAAAATGATTGAAAACCGGCTGAATATAAATCCGGTAACATTTAAGTATAATATGTCGTTCTATTATCAGTCCACTATATTTTATTTAGCCTCATTTATAGTTTATGTTATAATCAGAGGCGAGTTTGTAGAAGATTCTTTTCAACTGATAACTAAAGATCCAATAATTTATTTTTTTGGATTTATCGTGTTAGCTTCCCTATTTAGTCTTTTATATAATATTTACAAAAATAGATATGTAAGTATTGAGAGTGATAGAATTTCATTTATCAATAGATTTAAAACAAAATCAATTTCTTTTAACCATATTAAACGCATTAGAATAACTCGGAAAAGAGAAAAATTTAATAACCGTGCTTTGAGATTAATCCGCATTAATTTAGATAACAGGAAAAGACCTTTGGTAATTAGACCTTATGATTATGAAAATAATGAGCAGCTGATAAAAGTATTTTTCGAATTAAAGTCTAAACTGGAACAGAAGTAATGTTTAAAAATATCAGGAAAGTCCATTTTGTAGGAATCGGCGGAATAGGAATGAGCGGGATTTCCGAAATTCTTCACAGCAGGGGATTTGAAGTTTCCGGTTCTGATAGGGCGTTAACTGAAGTTACCCAGAGACTTCAGGATCTGGGAATAAAAATTTATGAAGGCCATTCTCCTGATAATTTAAAAGAAGCCGATGTATTGGTTTATTCATCCGCTGTTACGCTGGATAATCCCGAAGTGAAGGCTGCAATAGAAAGAAAAATTCCGATAATCAAACGCTCTGAAATGCTTGCTGAAGTAATGCGGCTTCAGTATGGAATCGGGATAGCAGGTACTCATGGCAAAACAACTACCACATCTATGGTAGGATTGACATTGACTGAAGGTGGTATAGATCCGACAATTATTGTAGGCGGGAAATTGAGCGGTCTCGGCGGGACTAATGCAAGACTCGGCCATGGTGAATTTATAGTAGTTGAAGCTGATGAATTTGATCGGACCTTTTTGAAGCTTACCCCGGCAATTGCTGCATTGACTACTCTTGAAAGCGAACACCTGGATACTTACAAGGATTTAAATGACATAAAAGCTGCGTTTATAGAATTTGCCAATAAGGTTCCTTTTTACGGTTTTGTTGTGTTGTGTCAGGATGAACCAGCTTTGCAGGATATTATCCCGCATATAAACAAAAAAATTTTTACGTACGGACTTTCGGCTCAAGCGGATATCCGGGCTGCGGAAATCTCCCATAACGGTTTTGCTTCAACATATACTGTGAATTATAAGGGAGATGAAATTGGTCAGGTGACTTTAAGAATTCCCGGGCTGCACAATATTAAGAATTCACTTGTCGCTGTCTGCATAGGCCGTGAACTCGGAATTCCTTTCCCGACAATTAAAAAAGCTCTCGAATCTTTTTCGGGCGTGTATAGAAGATTTGAAGTGAAATATAATAAAGAAATAATGGTTGTTGATGATTATGCCCACCATCCTACTGAAACTACTGCTACGCTTTCTGCAGTTAGAGCTGGATGGAAAAGAAGACTTGTTGCAGTTTTCCAGCCTCATCTTTATACAAGAACCAGAGATTTTTATCAGGAGTTCGGCAGATCATTTTTAAATTCCGATATTTTTATCTGTTCGGATATCTATCCAGCCAGAGAGCAGCCTATTGAGGGAGTCTCAGGGAAATTAATCGCTGATGCGGCAAAAAATTTCGGGCATAAAAATGTCTTTTATGTTCAAGACAAAAATGAAATTCCCCGAAAGCTGAAAGAAATTGTTAAGGAAGGAGATATCACGGTTACAATGGGAGCCGGGGATATTTGGAAATTCGGGGAAAAATTTGTCCAGATGCTGGAAAGTAATTAAAAATGTCTGAGCAAAGAAAAAATATCTTAGGTTTTTTGTTTTTTCTGCTAATTATTTCTGCACTGTTCTTTCTTGCTTTTTTCCCGGCAAGCAGAATGAATGAGGAAAAAGTGGAGCAAATAAAAATTGAAGGGAATTACCTGCTGGAACAGTATGATTATCTTGCATTTGTGAAGCTGGAAAATAAGGAGGATTACAGGAGTATACAGTTATCTGTAATTAAAGACAGGTTTCAAAAACATCCTTATGTTGAAAGTGCTGATGTGAGGTTTGAGAATAAAAATATTGTAAAAGTATTCCTGACCGAGAAAAAAATTATTGGCCTGATTGTAGAGGATTTAGAAACTTACTTCCTTTCTGAAAGTAGCAGGATTTTCCCGGTAGTATCACATACAAAGTTTATTGAACTTCCCGTCATTACAAATCCGCCTCTTTTTATGAAAAGAAGGAAAGATAATTATGGAGATATACCCCAAGCAATTAAAATTATTAATGCAGCGGAACTTACAAATTCGGAATTATATAAAGAGCTTTCGGAAATCAATTTGAGAAACGGAGGAGATGTTGTTTTAACATTTAATAGTTTGCGGCT
>JBLNGL010000089.1:0-7437 GCA_050264735.1 Ignavibacteria bacterium
GGGGATTGACTAACCTTGCATTATACGGTTCATCTCATGTCGGTATTTTCGGCGGGATAATTGATACTGCAAATATCCCGGGAATTTTAAAGCTGGATCTTCTTAAGACAGATTATTTTCATAAAGATGCTTATCCTTCATTTCTTTTTTATAATCCTTATGATTCGGCAAAAGATATCTCCATGAATATCGGTGGAAATTTATCCGATATATATGATGCGGTTTCCAATTCCATTTTAAAATCGAATGTTACGGGAGAAACTGAAATTTCTATTCCGGCTGATGCCGCCGTAATTACTGTGATCATTCCCGCCGGCGGAATAATTACATATGATTTGAATAAGGTTTTGGTTAATGGAATTGTAGTCGATTACAATTCCGGACAAGGGGTAATAAACTATCCTCCCAGAATCAAAAGTCTTGCAGCAAAACCGGGTAAAATTTTATTAAACGCTTCTTCTATAGTTTATTGTTCTCCTTTCGATAAAGACGTAGATTCATTAACATTTATCTGGAGTGCGGAAGAAGGAGCCATTGATGGAAACGGTTCTGAAGTGAATTATAGAGCACCAAATTTTCCCGGCAGTTTTAAAATCAATTGTATTATTGAAGATAATAAAGGAGGAAAAGATTCGGCAAAGATCATTATTGAAGTTGTCGAGTTTCTTAATCAAAATCCCCGGATAGAAAAAATAAAAGCATCTCCCAGAAAAATTGATTTGGGAAAAGAATCCGACATTTCCTGTTTTGCTTCAGATGATGATAATGACGAATTAAATTATTTATGGTCGGCATCTTCAGGTGATTTAACCGGAAGCGGATCATCAATCAGCTGGGAAGCCCCTCAAATACCCGGAAATTATTTTATTGCCTGCTCCGTTGATGACGGCAAAGGAGGATTTGCTGAAGACAGCACTGAAGTTGAAGTCCGCGATTTTTCAATTGTGCAGACGGGAGAAATAACTGCATTTTATCCTTTTAATGGAAATGCAAATGATGAAAGTGGGAATGGCAACAATGGTTTTGTTTACCAGGCTGCTTTAACGAATGATAGATTCCGAAATTCTCAAAGCGCATATTTTTTTGACGGAGTTAATGATTACATTCAGATACAAAACAGTCCTGTTATTAATTTTCAAAATTCAATAACGCTGAATTTTTGGATGATAGTCGGAAATTTTTATTCGGATAGAGAAGCTTACCCAATCTCCCACGGCAATTGGGAGAACAGATGGAAAATTTCTATCACCGATAAAAAAATCAGATGGACCATAAAAACCGCAGCAGGAACCAAAGATCTTGATTCTGAAACTGAATTGACTTTGGATTCTTTGTATAATGTTACTGCAGTATATGACGGAAGTGATATCGAAGTTTATTTAAACGGTGAGCTCGATGCATTTTCAAACTTCAGCGGAGATATTCTTACAACCAATATTGATTTGATCTTCGGACAGAATCTTCCAGGAAATAACAACTATAATTTCAACGGTGTTCTTGATGATATTCGAATTTACAATTATGCACTGCCGTACAATCAAATCCAGGAATTGTATGACATAGGTACGGATGTAAATAGTAAATCTACTTCTGATATTCCTGCTGAAAATATTTTATATCAGAATTATCCGAATCCTTTTAACGGCGAATCGGTTATAAGATTTTATTTGAAAAAAAGGATGGATGCTTCTATAAGCATTTACGATATACTCGGCAGAAAAATAAAAAGCTTGTCGGAAAAAGAATTTAATCCCGGCTACCATTCTTTAACTTGGAATTCATTGAATGATAATGGGAAAGATGTTTCCTCAGGCATCTACTTTTACGAGTTAAAAACAAGAAATTTTTCAATTCGTAAAAAACTTGTTTTAATAAGATAACCTTTAAAATATCACTGAATATAATAATCATCACGCCTATATTTACAAATTGAAAAAACGGAAAGGAATGAGATGATTATGAAAGAAATACCTGAAAAAATAGCTTTTTTAGGAGATTATCTTCCTCGCAAATGCGGGATAGCTACTTTTACATCAGATATTTATACTATTATATCTTCGCAATACCCTAAGAGCGCTTGCTCTATTGTTTCTGTTAATGATGTTAAGGAAGGCTATGATTATCCTAAGGAAGTACGATTTGAAATTGAAGAGCAAAAGCTTGTATCCTATCAGCGGGCAGCGGATTTCCTGAATTTTAATAATACTGAAATTGTATCTCTTCAGCATGAATTCGGAATTTACGGCGGACAATCGGGCAGTCATATTCTGGCGCTTTTAAGAGACCTTCATGTTCCTATTGTTACCACACTTCATACGATATTAGAAAAACCGTCTCCTGAACAATTCCGGGTAATGAAGGAAATAATAAAACTCTCCGGACGGCTTATTTCTATGACGGAAAAAGGAAAAGACTTTCTAATTGAAATTTATAAAGCCCCTTTAGAAAAAATCGACGTGATACCTCATGGAATTCCTGATATGCCTTTTGTAGATCCTAATTTTTATAAGGATCAATTCGGCGTGGAAGGAAAACAGGTGCTTTTAACTTTCGGGCTTCTCTCACCTCACAAAGGTATTGAAAATGTTTTAAAAGCATTACCCGATGTTCTTAAAGAATTTCCCAATGTAGTTTATGTCATCCTCGGTGCTACTCATCCGAACCTTATTAAGGAGCAGGGCGAGACATACAGGATGGGCCTTGAGCGTATGGCGGCTGATCTTGGAATAAAAAAGAACGTAATTTTCTATAACAGGTTTGTTGATATTGAAGAATTAAAAGCTTTTATCGGTATGGCTGATATTTATATTACACCTTATATGAACAAATCCCAAATAACATCCGGAACTCTGGCATATGCATTCGGCAATGGCAAAGCTGTTGTGTCAACTCCATATTGGCATGCGGAAGAGCTTCTTACTGATGGAAGAGGAGTGTTAGTTCCTTTCGGTGATTCCGGTGCAATAGCAAAAGAATTAATAAACCTGTTCAAAGATGAAAACAGCCGCCATTCGATGAGAAAAAAAGCTTATATGCTTGGACGCAGCATGGTATGGAGTGAGATTGCACATCGTTATATGGAATCTTTTCAAAAGGCAAGACTACCTAAAATTGAAAAATTCCCCCGGATATTTGCCGTAAAAACTCTTGAGGAAAAAAGAGCGGAACTTCCTGAAATAAAATTAGATCATTTAGTCCGGATGACCGATTCAGCCGGCTTGCTTCATCATGCGATAGGTTCAATTCCAAATTATAATGAAGGATACTGTACCGATGATAATGCGCGTGCGCTTATACTAATTGTGCTTTTAGAAGAAGTATATTCCGATACTGCAAAAATTCAGGAACTTTCCGGCCGTTATTCAGCCTTTGTTAATTATGCCTTTAACCGCGAGAAGAAGCTATTCAGAAATTTTATGAGTTATGATAGGAAGTGGATTGAAAGTACGGGTTCTGACGATTGTCAGGGACGTTCAATTTGGGCACTTGGAACCTGCGCGGGCAGATCCAAGAATCCTAATTTTCACATGTGGGGAACTCAATTGTTTAACCAGATTATCCCCGCTGCAGCCGGATTGTCTTCACCGCGTGCATGGGCTTTTTCTTTACTTGGAATAAATGAATATTTTAAAAGAATGAGTGGAGATACAATTGCCAGCCAGATGAGAGATGAACTTACCGGCCGTCTTACTCATCTTTATGATTGTGTTGCAAAAGAAGAGTGGATGTGGTGCGAAGAAATTTTATCTTATGATAACGGAGTGATTCCAAGGGCTTTAATTGTGAGCGGGCAATGGACCGGAAACAGCAAAGCCCTGGATATTGGTTTAAAATCCTTAAGATGGCTTCTGAAAGTTCAGACTTCAGAGGGAGGATATTTCAGGCCGATCGGATCTAACGGATTTTATTTAAAGACAGGAAGCCCTGCAAAATTTGATCAGCAGCCGATCGAAGCTTATTCAATGCTGTCAGCCTGTCTCGAGGCTTCGAGAGCAACTGACGATAAGCACTGGCTTGAATCGGCAAGAATGATTTTTGAGTGGTTCTTAGGGAGAAATGATCTCGGCATTCCCCTTTACAACACTCAAACCTGCGGCTGCCATGACGCTCTTCATGTTGACAGGCTGAATCAAAACCAGGGGGGTGAATCAACACTTGCCTTTTTATTATCCCTGGCTGAAATGCATATTATGGAAAATTCTTTCCGGTCGTTTGAAAGACTGAAAGATTTAAAGTATCAGGAAAGTATTGAAAAACAAATTATTGAAATAAATGAAGGCAAATAGAACAAGAATAGTTATTAAACCTGATTATAAACGGGTTCTTTACAAACCTTTCACAATTCTTTCTGAAGAAAGAATCATAAAAATTATAGGAAGAATTATGACTCTTTCTGAAAAGGATGTTAAAAAAGAGCTTAGACAGGTAATGACAGAATTTGAGGAACGGCATCAAAGGCTGCGAAATTTTTTTAATAATAGATTTGTACAGATGAAAAAATACTTATTAACTGATCTGGAGCTGAGTGATGACAGAAAATTATTAATCGGGGCTTATTTTACGCAGGAATATTCTTTGGAATCTGCTGCTCTCTTTAATCCTTCAATAGTATGGCATCCGAATCAATCGGACCTCCCGGAGGGAAGCCGGCGTTTCATTTTAAGCTTGCGGGCTACAGGAGAAGGGCATATTTCTTCCATTACTTTCAGAACCGGTGTAATTGATAAAGAAAATAAAATAACTGTTCAGACTCCTACCCGCTATGTTGCTATTTCAGAATCTATCACAAATCCGGTTTATGAAAAAGTACTTTTTGAACGAAAGCTTGTTGAACTGGATTTACTGAATGATTTGGCAAAAAAAATTTTAAGCACTCTCGACGATTTTTTTACAATTAAAGATCTTGAGGAAAGTATAAGAGTTTTAATGCGTCCTTTTAGAAATAAAGGAGGAGAAACTGATTTAACTGCAAAAGCAATTTTATCATTGGCACTTTCAAATTACGAAATTCAGTATAATAGCGATCAAAGACTTTCAGAAAGAATAATTTTTCCTCATTCACCTTCAGAAATTAATGGAATTGAAGATGCCCGGTTTGTTGAGTTTATCAGTGAAAATGGGGAGAGAATTTACTATGCCACTTATACGGCTTACGACGGCAAGATTATTTTTCCGCAAATTCTTGAAACTAAAGATTTCCTCCATTTTAAAATAAGCACTTTAAATGGACCTGAAGTAAAGAATAAAGGGATGGCGCTTTTTCCAAGAAAAATCAATGGTCATTATGCAATGATTTCCCGGCAGGATAATGAAAATTTATTTTTAATGTATTCTGATCATTTGCATTTCTGGTATACAAAGCAGTTAATTCTAAAGCCTACATATTCATGGGAATTTGTTCAAATTGGCAACTGCGGATCCCCGATTGAAACGGAAGCGGGATGGCTGGTCCTTAGTCATGGTGTAGGAGCTATGCGTGAATATTCTATCGGCGCTTTTTTATTGGATAAGGATGATCCCTCAAAAGTTATCGGACGGCTGGAAGAACCGCTGTTGACTCCAAATGAAAATGAAAGAGAAGGCTATGTCCCTAATGTTGTATATAGCTGCGGGGGGGCGGTACACGGAGGTGAGCTTATAATTCCATACGCAATGTCTGATTATGCAAGCAGCTTTGCTAAAGTAAATTTGAATGATCTTTTAACGGAATTAACATCAATAAAAAGTAAAATTTAATATCCTGCAAACATGAACTTCTAACAAAGTTGATAGAAGGCAGAGTAGTACTTGAAGCTTAAATTAGTTTTTATCCTAATTCTCTATTTTAATGATCCGGCATTTAACCATGCGCAGATTGTAAGAAAAGATTTCGAAGTCTCTTTTAACGGCGATGCCCAAATCGAGGTAGGGAATCATTATATCGGTACGGAATTTCATCATGGTTTTCCGCTCCCGCAGAGAATCAGTTTTTATTACCCTGCTGCAAACAGCATTGATCTAAGCACAGATTACTGGAAAAGAGATTCCACTTTTATTATGTCCATCGGTTTAAAGGAAGAGAATAACGCGGCTGAATGGCTCGGTACTAAATCTTTTCAATTTAATTTAACACCATACTATGTATCCTTTCATAACTCCGATTCAGTAAAGCGCGTTGATATTTCCTACCAATACTGCAATACAAAGCCTGCAATGATTTTGAAAATTGAAATAACCAATCTTTCAAATAACCCTAAAACTTATTCAACATATACAAACCTCGAAACTTCGTTAAAAACATCTCATACATATGGACTAAGAGATAGAGCCTGGACGGAATACGATAAAGATTCAAAAACATTATTTACAAACTTTGATGACCCGGAAACGCAGAATACTTCGGTGTTTGTTTTAAATGCCGGAGATTACCCCGAAAGCTGCAGCGGAAAAAGTTTAAATGTGAATGCTCCAGGCGCTCAGAAATTAATTATTCCCGGGTTTAATTTTATTCTGGATAATCAAGTCATTCCTCAAAACAATAAAAGTGTTCCGGCAGCAAGATTCATTTATAAAAAAAATCTTAAGCAGAATGAAAAATTAACTGTGGTCCAAATAATCGGTTCATGCAGGCAGGATAAAAGAAAAAGTTTAACCGGTTATCTTAAGGAAAATTTTCAGAGAGAAATTGAAGATTATGAGGCATATATCCTTGCTGAGGTAAATAAGGATATATTTACCACTGGAGATTCTGTTATCGACAAATCAGTTGCCTGGGCAAAAGCCGTACTTGCGGTTAACCGGCATTACATCGACGGGACTATTCAGCCGATGCCCTGTCCCGCTGAATATAATTTCTATTTTACGCATGACGTGCTTCTTACAGATTTAGCTGCCGTTAATTTTGATCTTGCCAGGGTAAAACAAGATCTTGCTTTTATTATCAATCATGCAGATAAAGAAAAAATTATTCCTCATGCATATTACTGGAAAGATTCTTCTTACAGAACCGAATATGCAACACCGGATAACTGGAATCATTTCTGGTTCGTACTTCTTTCTGCGGAATACCTGAAGCATTCGTTGGATACTCCTTTTTTAAATATATTATATCCTTTTGTTGAGAAAAGTATTGAACAAACAATGCAGAATGAAAAATCCGGACTTATGTGGGCATATAGGCCTGATTGGTGGGATATCGGGAGAAAATTAGGCCCCAGATCTTACATGACCATATTAGCGGTAAAAGCTCTCAAAGATTTTATTTTTATTTCCGAATCTTTGAATAAGAACAGAACTGATATCGGCAAGTATAATTCTCTTACAGAAAAGCTGAAGAAAAATCTGAATGAAAAATTATGGGATAAAAAGAAAAAGTATTTAATGAATTATTTTGAGGACGGTTCCGAGGATCCTCATTACTACATGGGCTCGCTCCTAGCTGTATATTTCGGTCTTCTG